>CAUHFD010000057.1 GCA_959605275.1 uncultured Eubacteriales bacterium
CGAGATAAGGTTAAAATTCAAGGAAACAATACTGTAAAGCGTCTTGCAGAATAATTTCATACCGATCCATATCCATAGCGGAAAAACCCGGTGTATCTGCCACATACCCTCCGTTATCCAGCTTATACAGCTCCACCTGCCTAGTCGTATGCCGTCCTCTGCCCAGTTTTTTACTGATATCTGCTGTTTCCAACGACAACTGCGGATCAATGTTGTTAAGCAGCGTTGATTTTCCGACTCCGGAATTGCCGGTAAAAGCGCTTACCTTACCTTCCAGTAGTTGTTTCACCGGCTTTGCCGTTTCGGGAGCATTACCGGACACCAAAAATGTCCGAAATCCTGCAGAAGTATAGCAATCGCATAAGGAATCGCCGGATTGGATATCCGTCTTTGTAATGACAATTATCGGGTCTATTTTTTTATACTCAGCAATTGCAATCAGCTTGTCCAGAACCAAGGTATTCGGATAAGGTTCGCAGATTGATACAACAAAAATAAGCTGATCTAAATTACTCACCGGAGGGCGTCTTAATTGATTCTTTCGAGGCAGTATTTCGTTAATAACGCCTTTTCCATCTTCTGTTTTCTCAATCAGAACACGATCTCCGACCAGAGGAGAAAGGGCTTTATTTCGAAAAATCCCGCGCGCCTTACATTCCACAACGCCGCAGTCTGTTTCGACATAATAAAATCCGCCGATTCCTTTCAGCAATAACCCTTTGGTATCTTTCTGCAATGCTATTTCTCCTTCCCAAAAATGGTTTCATGTTTGCAAACAATTCATAAACAACGATAACAACGCCCAACCTACCGGATGGGCGTTTATCTATATATTAGTTTTTGTTCTTATTGTTGTTATCCCGAGGATTGATGATATCACTCGAGGAAGAGGTACTTTCTGACGATACAGAACTGGTTTCACTGGAATCAGAAGAAACAGTAGAATTCTTCGGCAGTAGAACTTCATCGTTTTGGTCAATCTTCGTATAAGTTCCTTTATCAAAATTCACTTCATAGGTTGCATATAAAGTATTCTTATACAAAATTTTATAAGTCATCGTACCGGAACCGGTCAGTTCCACAGAGAAATCACCAAGCGCTCCTTTATAATTTTTCACAGTCGTGACCAAAGAAGTGTTGTGGTATATCTCAAAATCATAAGTTCCGGTTAATCCTTTAGGCAGTTTAACAGTCACATTGACCTTGGATTGTTTTGCCGTTCCCGTGCTGACAAAGAGGGTTACCGTATCGCCTTTTTCCACAACCGAACCGGGTCCCGGTTCTGCACTGAGTACTTTGCCTTTTTCTTCACTGCTCTCTTCGTTTTGGAGTACAACAACAAGACCTTTTGCCTCCAGCTTAGCTTTGGCAGTTGCGGATTTATCTCCTACTACTTCGGGGATCGTTACCGGATCCGCAGCAGGTCCGGTGCTGGTATATACTCTGATTTCTGTACCGATATCAACTGAAGTACCGATATCCGGAACGGTTTTGACCACGCAGTCTTTCTCAACAGTCGGGTCGGAAATTTTAAGCTGCTTTGCTGTTAATCCTTCCCGCTCTAAAATATCCTTTGCCTCGGAATAATCGGAGTTGCGCACATCCGGCACTGCAACCTGCCTTTTGCCGCTGCTGACTAAAACCTTAATGGTGCCGCCTTTTTTCATCGTTTGGCTGGCTTTCGGATCCTGTTCCATAATTTGTCCGGCAGGATATTTATCGCTGGTAGATCTAGATTCTACTTCTATGACTATATCGGCATATTGCGGATCGTTTTTGATTTCATCGTAGACCTTGCCCACCAAATCAGGCGCTCTCATTTTCTGAGCCGGATTGCTCATCAAAGCCCATCCTGCAATAAACAGAATGACGAATACGACAAACGCAGAAGCAATCGCCAGCAAAATCGGAATCGTTTTGGATTTTGTTTCTTCTTCCTCTTCGTCGTCCTCTTCTTCCGGCACTTTATTCTCTACCGCATCAAAATATTTTGTTTTTTCTTCATCTGAAAAATACTTATACTCAAATAAAATACTTGGATTGCGCTTAAACTCATCAATGTCACGCAGCATCTCAGCCGCACTTTGATAACGTTGAGACGGATCCTTTTGCATTGCGCGGACTGTGATTTCTTCCAAACCTTCCGGAATGGTTTCGTTTAACTGACGGGGCATTTTCGGGATTGCCTGCATCTGCATTAATGCAATCGATACTGCACTGTCAGCATCAAACGGCAATTTTCCGGTCAACATTTCAAAGAGCATCACGCCAACCGAATAAATGTCGCTTTTCTCGTCCGTTACATCGCCTCTTGCCTGCTCCGGACTGATATAATGAACCGAACCGATTGCTTTATCGGTCACTGTGCGTCCGTCATCCCGTGCAAAACGAGCAATGCCAAAATCCATCACCTTGATCGTGCCGTCCTGAAGCAGCATAATATTCTGCGGCTTGATATCACGATGAACGATTCCTTTATCGTGAGCATGCTGCAAAGCACGCAGGATCTGCACCGTGAAATGAACTGCTTCTTTCCATCTCAGTACATGCTGCTGTTCAATGTACTCCTTCAGTGTCAAACCATCGACGTATTCCATCACAATATACTGGATCCCGTCACCCAGGCTGACATCGAATATCTTTACAATATTGGGGTGTGATAACACTGCAATTGCTTTGGATTCATTCCGAAACCGTCTCAGAAATTCATCATTTGACAAATACTCATCTTTCAGTATTTTTACTGCGACAATTTTATCCTCGATGATATCAGTCGCTTTGTAAACATTGGCCATTCCGCCAACGCCGATCAGCTCTTTGATATCATACCTTCCTCCCAGGCGCTTGCCTATATACTTATCCATTTCAACCACCATTCCTTTTTTGATCTGCATCATTTACAGTTAATTATACAGCAGCAATTATAGCAGTTATATTATCAAGCCCACCCGCATTGCAGGCGGCATTAACCAATTTTTTACAGGCAGAATCAATATCACTGTCCTGCAGTATACGGGTCAGAATATCGGTCGGACAAAAATTCGTCAATCCGTCGGTACAAAGCAAAAGCTTATCCCCGTCTTGTAAAGGCTGTTCCATATAGTCCACAGAAAGCTGTTTATAAGCGCCGACCGCTCTTGTAAGAAGATTTTTATGCGGATAATCATCTGCATCCGATTCAGAGAGCTTACCTTGCGCAATCAGTTCCTGTACAATGGAATGATCGGTCGTCATTTGCGTCAGTTCATTATTCCGGAACAAATACACCCGGCTGTCTCCGACATGAGATATATATGCTTCTTTTTCTTTTAAAATGATTACGACCGCAGTCGTGCCCATTCCCGTTAATTCCGGCTGTTGTTTTGCTTTGGCATAAATTTCGGTGTTTGCGGCTCCGATCGCTGTCAGCATCAAATTGCGGATCGAATTCGCATCCATATCTGAGCGATAACCTGCTTTCAACCGTTCGGTAATGATATCGCTCGCCATTGAGCTTGCAATATCACCGCCGTTTTCTCCGCCCATACCGTCACATACCAGTGCATAATAGGTTTGATCATCTAAAAGACCATATTCAAAAGTATCTTGATTATTGTCCCGCGACAAGCCAATATCTGTGATTCCGCCTATCTTAACCAAGCTACCAGCCTCCTTTTTCACAGCTTCACGACGAAGCTGTCCGCAAGCGGCGTTAATATCCGCCCCTAATGTTCGCCTCACAGTTGTATTAATTCCCTGCTGCATTAATATATTTTGAAATTTTGTTACATTCTGCGGTTTTGAAGAACGATACTTATCCCGCCGTTCCGATACTTCATTCATCGGAATCAAATTTACATGGCAGAGCATGCCTTTTAATTTTTGGGCAAGTTCCAACGCATGTTCTTCTTTATCATTGACACCTTGTATCAGTGCATATTCAAAGGACACCCTTCTTCCGGTATCTTTTGCGTAATTTCGGCAGGCGTCAAGAAGCTGCTCCATATTCCATCTTTGGTTGACCGGCATGGACGCCGACCGTATTCTGTCATTCGGCGCATGTAAAGAAACAGTTAGGGTCAATCCCAAGTGCTTTTGTGCCAGCAAATTGATTTTATCCACCAACCCGCAAGTTGACAATGTAATATGGCGCAAACTCATATTATATCCTTCGGGAGCTGACACCAATTCCAAAAAACGCAGTACGTTATCAAAATTATCCAACGGTTCACCGATTCCCATTAAAACCACATTGGATATTTTTTCCCCGGTATCCTTCTCGGCGGTATAAATCTGCTGTAATATTTCAGAGGGAGACAAATTTCTCACAAATCCCGCAATTGTCGACGCACAGAATTGACACCCCATTTTACAACCCACTTGTGTTGAGATGCAAAGGCTGTTTCCGTAACGATAGCGCATAAGCACACTTTCCATACAGGAACCATCTGAAAGAGCATATAAGTATTTTACCGTATTATCTATGTCAGATACAAGTCTTTTTTTTATTTTTAGTGAAGTTATGTAAAAACTTTCTGCTAACTCCTCCCTAAATTTGGCAGAAATGTTGGTCATTTTTTCAAAACTATCCACTTTTTCACAATGCAGCCAGCGAAAAATCTGTTTTGCACGAAATTTTGGCACTTCGTGCTCTGTCATATAATCTTCTAATTCTTTCAAAGAATAAGATAAAATGTCCTGTTTTTTCATCGAAGCACCACCACCTTGTTCCTGAAATGAATGATTAACTGATTCGCTGAAAACGTGCAAAAAAGAAACCATCTGAACCGTTTTTGTCGGGAAATAGAGTTACCATTCCTTTTCCATCTATTTCTGAATATCCTGTATCGGTAATCGGCATCAGCCGATAATTATTATTTTCCTCTAAAAATCGCTCTGCTACTTTCTCGTTTTCTTCTATATTTAAAGAGCAGGTAGAATAAAGCAGTACCCCGCCGCATTTCAGATATCGGGATGCGTTTTGCAAAATAGAATATTGAATCTCCGGCAGCCGTTCCAAATCCTCCGGCTGTTTATATTTGATCTCCGGCTTGCGTCGAATCACACCAAGACCGGCACAAGGTACATCGCATAAAACGCGATCCGCTCCGACTAGCTCAGGTAAAAAGCAGTTGGCATTGGCAGTTCCGATCTTTATATTGCTGATTCCCAGTCGTTTTGCACCCGTTTCAATCAAATGAGTGCGTTTCGGGTACAAATCAAAGGATTCAAGCGTTCCGCTGTTCTCCATTAATAATGCAGTAGTAAAGCTTTTCCCACCCGGAGCAGCGCACAAATCCAAAATACGTTCTCCCTTTTGGGGAGCAAGCGCCAAACAGCATAGCTGCGAAGCAATATCCTGAACATAGAAGAGTCCCTGCCGATAAGAAGGCAATTGTTCGATATCTCCGCTTTTTTCAATGGTAATGCAATTTTGTACAATGGGATGCAGCCGCGCTATTACTTTTTCATCACGCAGCCGCTGTAAAAGCGCCTCAGCAGTGATTTTCAAGGTATTCACCCGAACAGTCACCGGAGGTCTGCCCAATGAATGCGCCAATATTTGCTCTGTTCGTTCCATTCCATATTCCGATATCCATTTTTTCACCAACCACTCTGGACAAGAATACCGAACCGAATAACAGAAAGACAAATTCTGGGAATCCGGATAAGCAATCTGATTATGATCCCGCACAAAGCTGCGCAAAACAGCGTTGACAAACCCCTTGGCGCTCTTTTTACGGCAATATTCCGCCAGCATAACGCTCTCATTTACCGCCGCGGAATCAGGAATGGCATCCATAAAAGCGAGTTGATAAACACCCATCCGCAAAACAGATAAAATGTCAAAAGAAATTTTATTTAATTTTAAATTAGAATATTGTTGTATCACATAATCCAAAGTGATTTTTCGTTCCAAAACACCATAAAACAAGGCAGTAACCAGAGAACGATCCTGGGCTGACAACTGACTTTGCGACAGCGCAGCGTTCAATGCCAAATTAGAATAAGCTTGTCCCTTTTCTGCTTTTATTAAAAGATTCAGGGCAGTTTGTCGAGCAGTTTCCATATATCAGCGTGTCCGCCATACGCCTCCTTTACGGCTCTTTATGAATTAATCTCTTCTTCTGCCGGTAAGCGCCAACAATCTCAGCAGGTTTCCTACTGCTACCAACAATGCTCCAACATAAGTCAAAGCAGCAGCGGTAAGCACTTTTTTTGCTCCGGTATATTCTTCCCCAACCAAAATATTATCATTTTTTAATGTATTCAGCGCTCTTTTACTTGCATTGAATTCTACCGGCAAAGTAATAAACTGAAAGAATACCACCGCAATAAACAACCAAATACCGATTGTGATCAACGGTTCAAAAGAAAAGATCACACCCAAAATAGCAAGCGGAAACGCCAATGTTGAACCGATATTCGTAAGCGGAATAATGGCATTTCTGATCTTAATCGGCAGATATCCTTTACTGTACTGTATAGCATGTCCGACTTCATGCGCGGCAACACCGATAGAGGCAACCGAAGTGCTGTGATATACTGACTCGGACAGACGTATCACATTGGCACGGGGATCAAAATGATCGGTCAGATTTCCGCTTGTCATTTCAATTCTGACATGAAATAATCCGTTTTGATCCAATATTTGTCTGGCAATCATAACGGCGGTATATCCCTGCCCACTATGATACCCGGCATATTTGTGAAAGGTGCTTTTCACCTTAAACTGCGCCCATGCAGCAAAAATGAGCGGCGGAATAACAAATAAAATGTAATAATAATCAAAATAGAAAAACGGCATAACGTTCGTTCCCTTCCGAAAAAATAAAAATGTTCATTTCTTTATTATCTTTATTATATAGAACTTTTTAAAAAATATATATGATTATGAATGAACAAATTATGTCGGTAAAAAACTCAGCACTGCCCGAAATCAAAGCCATTCGGAAGCTGTTTGCCACGCAAAAAGTCAATCGCCGGCATTTTTTTTGAGCCCTCCGCCTGAACTTCTGTCAATTCAATTGCCTTCCCGTCTCCACAGCCGACAATGAACCGCTTATTATCCAACAAAATACCGGGCTGCCCATCATATTCTTCTGCCAGCCGGGAACGATAGACTTTTAATCGTTTTCCGCATAACATCAGATAAGCCGCCGGCCAAGAGGACAATCCTCTGATTTGGTTGTGTATCTTTGCGGCAGACTGTGAAAAATCAATTTTGGATAATTCCTTGCTGAGCATCGGCGCATAACAAGACAACCTGTCATCCTGCTTTTCACGAGGCGCTTTGCCCGCAGCAAGCAACGTTATTGTTTCCAGCAGTGCCTCCGCACCGATAACGGATAACCGATCATGTAGCTCATCTGCCGTTTCGTCCGGCAAAATCGGCGTACTTTTCTTTAAAATCATATCACCGGTATCCAATCCCTCTGCCATATACATTGTCGTGACACCAGTCTCTGTTTCTCCGTTGAGAATACTCCACTGAATCGGACCGGCGCCGCGGTATTTCGGTAGCAAAGAAGCGTGCACATTAATACATCCGTAACGCGGCAGCTCCAAAATATCAACCGGCAAAATTTTGCCGTATGCCACAACCACGATCAAATCCGGATGAATTTCCTGCAAAATCGACAATGCAGCGCCATCTTTTAGAGTAGTCGGCTGATAAACAGGGATCTGATGCGCTACTGCCAGTTCTTTTACCGGTGGAAATGCCATCTGATACCCTCTCCCCTTGGGCTTGTCCGGCTGTGTGAATACAGCGGCGACTTCATAACCATGCTGAAGCAGAGCCTGTAACGGTGAAACCGCGAACTCGGGCGTACCCATAAACACAATTTTCATTGCTGTCCCTTCCCTTCACGGAATCATCCGTTAATATCTACCGTTTCTTCCACTAGATCCTTAAACACAATACCGTTTAAATGATCGATCTCATGACAAAATGCACGTGCCAACAGCTCTTTTCCCTGCATCGTAAACTCTTTTCCGTTGCGATCCTGTGCTTTTACCGTCACCTTGTTCGGACGAATCACAATGCCGTATTCTCCCGGAAAAGAAAGACATCCTTCCGAGCCTTCCTGTTTTCCTTTGTGCGAAATAATTTCCGGATTAATAAGTTCAATTAAACCTTCTCCGACATCAATCACAACTACACGCTTTAGAATTCCAACCTGAGGAGCCGCAAGCCCGACACCGTCAGCTTGATACATGGTATCCTTCATATCGTCAAGCAGCTGCCACAAGCGTTCATCAAAACTTGTAACCTCTCTGCATTGTTTTCTTAAAATTTCACTGTTTCCTGTCACAATCTCTCTCAGTGCCACAATCGTTCATTCCTTTCCCCATTTGTTCAACTGATTTCTCCGTTAATATCCGCATAAAAGCTTATTTTGGAAAAGACCTTATCTTTACCGGCGGTCTTCATTACGTTGCTTAGCAAAGCTTTGAATTTTCCGTCCGCATGGCATTTTATAATAATACGGTATCGATATTTCTTATTGAGCCGATATATGTTTGCCGGATTCGGTCCTAACGCTTTCATCGGTATTCCGGTTTTTTCTGCATGTGCACGCAAAATTTCCATAAAACACTCTGCCGCTGTCTTTACACTCTCCTGCGCAGTTCCGCTGAAGCCAACCTGACAAATATCGCAAAACGGCGGATACAGAAGCGCTTTACGGCTTTGAATTTCATCATGATAAAAACCGGTATAATTTTGCTCTGCCGCAAAATTGATCACCGGATGCTCCGGTGTGTAGGTCTGAATATAAGCCCGTCCTTTTTTCCCACCGCGACCGCTTCGCCCCACTACCTGAGTAATCAGAGAAAAGGTGCGCTCGCAGTTCCTATAATCATTGGCATATAACGCCTGATCGGCAGACAAGACCCCCACCAAGGTAACATTCGGGAAGTTTAACCCCTTCGCAATCATTTGGGTGCCGATCATCATATCATATTCCCCTGACGCAAAGCGAACAAAATTCTCCTCATAAGCATATCGGGAATAAGTCGTGTCAGTGTCCATCCGCAAAATTCTTGCATCCGGAAACAAGCTTGCCAATTCATCTTCTATTCTTTGTGTCCCCAAACCGGTCAGCTTAATATGTTCTCCGCCGCATTCGGAGCATTTGCTGTTATATTTCTGGGAATATCCGCAGTAATGGCACATCAGGTATCCGTTTGCTTTATGATAGGTCAATGCCACACTGCAATTCGGACAACTGATAACCGTGCCGCAGTCCATGCAGGTTGCAAAGGTGTTATACCCCCGCCTGTTCAGCAATAAAATAGACTGCTCTCCATGCTGTCAATTATAGTAAAGCTCATCTGCCAATACGCTGCTGATACCTGAATGATTGTGCTTGCGCTCCTCATCCTTCATATCGACCAAATAGACATCCGGCAGACCTGCGTCGGTAAAACGTTCTTTCAGCTCAAACAAATGATATTTTCCGGTTTTAGCATAATAATAGCTATCTATCGACGGTGTTGCCGATGCTAATAACAAGGTAGCATTATGAATCACACATCTCAGTTTCGCGACCTCTCTGGTATGATATCGCGGCGCACTGTCCGATTTATAAGAATATTCGCCCTCTTCATCAATAATAATAATGCCGATTTGTTCTAACGGAGCAAAAACCGCACTGCGAGTGCCAACCACAATTTTCGCTTTCCCTCGCCGAATGCGCTTCCATTCATCCATCCGCTCCCCCAAAGACAAGTTACTGTGCATGACAGCAACCTGTTCGCCGAACAGCGAGCGGAATTTCTGCACCATCTGAGGCGTCAGCGAAATCTCCGGGACCAGCATGATTGCCTGCTTGCCATGGCTGATGGTATCTTCAATTAATTTGATGAAGATTTGCGTTTTTCCGCTCCCGGTGACGCCGTACAGCAATGCAACATTCGCTTCTTCTGCGGCAGTAAGCTGCTGTATTCCCTGATAAACAGCCTGCTGTGCATCAGACAAGCGGATATCCCGCAATGATTCTGTTTCTGATTGCTGTTTCACCGGACTGCGGTATACTTCCCGCTCAAAATAACGGATAACCTCTTTTTTTTGCAGCGTTTTCAGCACAACCTCGGTTAAGCCGCACAAATAGCAGACTTCTTTGACTGAGCCGACGCCCACCTCTTCCAGCAAGCTGACGACCGCTTTCTGTTTGGCAGAAAGTCCAGTCGTTTTGTTCTGATAGTCTTCCTGCAGGCGTACCATCCGAATCGTTTCATCTGAAACTCTTTGACGTATATTATTTTGTTCCTCAATCATGCCTTTATCCAACAGCGACTGAACAATTTGTTTCTTTTTCGCGTTGGACTTCGTTTCCAGAAAAGCATCAATCTGACGCTGTGTCTGCGCTGTTTTCAAAAACGTTGCAAGATTGCGCTCTTCTGCCGATAAAGCAGCCAAATCCTGCTCTTCAAACCTTTTCGTCAGCTGATAACTCGGGCTGATGTCCACATTAATGCCAATTGGCAGAATCGCCTTAATTGCATCATAATAGGTACAAAAGGTATTCTTAACCAAAAATCGGGTGATCCGAAACATCTCAGGTGTGAATATGGGTTCTGTATCGATCAAAGCATGAACGGATTTATATCCGGCACATTCTTCACGAAACGGCGTCAGTTCAAATACCATTCCCTGCACCTTTTTATTTCCCATCCCAAACGGTACCAATACACGGCACCCCACCTGGATTTTATTCGTTAATTCTTCCGGAATTAAATAGGTAAAAAGCGTGTCAAAATGATAAGAAGTCTTATCTACTGCAATGAGTGCGGTCATTCTTCTGAGCACGATTTATCATATCCTTTCCGTCGGAATATTTCCGGCAAAACTATATTAACCCAAAGCCATTATTCGATATCATCGCCGATGCCAGGCGTTTCAATCAGCTTATATTCACCTTTGGCAAACTGTTCCACTGCAATTTGCACCGGCTTTTCCACGATAATTTCTCCGTTTAATTCCGCTTCGGAAGCGATATCTCTCGCCCGTTTGGCGACAGCCATTACCAAAGAGTAATAACTCTCATTGTTTTTTAAAATATCTGTTACAGCAGGTTTGTGCATCATAATAAATATCCTCCTATTATTTTAATCACCTCAAAAGCAGACTGTGCTTCTGAGAATTTGTCACTTTATTTACTTCGTTGATAAAATGTCCTCAATAATCGGACGCATCCGCTTAGAACGAAATTTCTCTGCTTCCATAATAGATACAATTTGATTGACGGTTTCCGAAACGGTATCATTCACAACCGTATAGTCATAATCCCTTGCATACTGCATTTCCTCGGTTGATTTAGACAGCCGTTTATAAACGGTATCCATATCTTCGGTATTCCGGTCAATCAATCTGCGGCTCAGTTCTTCCAGGCTGGGCGGTAAAATAAAAATCAAAACTGCCTCCGGGCATTTTTTCTTAATCTGCAAAGCACCCTGTACCTCGATTTCCAAGATAACATCTTTGCCGTCTTGGCACATCTTCATGACAGCTTCTTTGGGCGTACCGTAATAATTGCCGCAATAATTTGCATGCTCCAGCATGCCGTCTGCCGCTATCTGCTCTTCAAACTGCTCTTTTGACAGAAAATAATAATGCTGACCATGCACTTCTCCGTTGCGCGGCGGACGGGTGGTTGCCGATATTGATAAAAAGATGTTTTCATTTCTGTCTAACAATTCCCGCACTACTGTTCCTTTTCCACAACCGGAAGGACCCGATATTACATAAAGCAGCCCTTGTTTATTCCTCATCTTCGTCTTCATCCTCATCTTCATCATGGTCTACGATTCTGTTTGCTACGGTTTCCGGTTGAATTGCCGATAAAATAACATGGTCGCTGTCGGTAATCAGTACTGCACGGGTACGTCTTCCGTAAGTTGCATCAATCAACGCACCCTTATCACGTGCATCCTGAATAATTCTTTTAATAGGGGCAGACTCCGGACTGACAATGGCAATCAATCGATTTGCCGAAACCATGTTTCCGAATCCAATATTAATCAGTTTCATTATTAAGGGCATCAAGCTTGCACCAATATTCCATCGATCATCAAGCCATTATGCCCAAACACCTTCTTCCTTTATTTTGATTGGTAAACCCGGCTACTCTATATTCTGTATCTGCTCTCTGATCTTTTCAATATCCGATTTAATATCGACCACGATTTTGGTGATCTCTACATTCTGTACCTTAGAACCGATCGTATTCGTTTCACGGTTAAACTCCTGAATCAAAAAATCCAGCTTTCTTCCAACCGGCTCCGGAATTTCCAACAACTGCCGAAATTGGGAAATATGGCTTCTCAAGCGCACTGTTTCTTCATCCACGGCAACTTTCTCGGCAAATATCGCCGCTTCGGTTAAAACACGCTGTTCGTCAATATTTTTATCATGTAAAATCTCGGTCAGTTTCTGAAATAATCTTTCCCGATAATCATCTGACATCTGCGCGGCTTTTTCTTCAATCACACCAACCGCATTTTCAATGGAAACGATTCTGGAAAGCAAATCTTCTTTCAGTTTGCTGCCTTCCGTTCGGCGCATTGCGACAAAACTGTTTACCGCTTTTCTGGTCACTTCCTCCACCGCTGACAAAACCGCTTCTTCATCATCTGCCTTTTTGTGGATGGTAAATACATCGTTTAATTGAAGCAAATGACTAAGTTTTAAATCATCTGCTATATTCAATTCAGCTGCCGAAGCACGCAGTGTCTCCAGATAATTTTTAGCCAGCTCTACATTAACCGCCACTTCAGAATCAGGTGTATCAACATTGTAAATAGCTACACTGACCTCAACTTTTCCGCGCGAAATACTGCTTTGCAGTACAGATTTAATACGCTCCTCAATATAACCGTATGTTCGCGGTACCCGCGCGTTAAATTCAAAAAAGCGATGATTGATTCCCTTTATCTCAACAGTAATGTCTTTGTTACCGATTACTTCTTGCGCTCTGCCGTAGCCGGTCATGCTGCTTATCATAATAATCCTCCTTTTAACTTTTATTGATATTATTATTTTATCACATTTTTTCTCTGTTTGGTCGTTTTTACTTCATGTTTGTTTACAATTTTAACACAATATTAACAATTTGAGTGATTCTGCGTAATCATATATATTTCCTGAATCCATACGATCGCGGGCATAAAAAAACTGTTCCTTTCATGGAACAGTTTTTTGGATCCCTACTGTCAAAGAAATGCTTTCAACATACATGCAAGGTCAGGCACATTATCGTTTTCTCAAAACGATCTTGATAAAATTCAGATACTTCCCACCGCCTGCCTCCATTGCTTTGCGGTCCCCGACGGCATATTCATTGTCTTGTTTGAGCCAATCTGCCCACACTTCATCGTTGGATTCCATTTCAGCGACAGAAATCACTTCTGCATCTTTACAGCAACTGACCAGATTCGCCCAATATGTTGTATCATGCATATATTCAAGCTGCTCTGGAGTCCAAGACAACAGCAGTTCTGCCGGAAGATCGTCGTGGCAATCCTTTTTCATCCCGGGGACAGCAATATATACATATCCATTTTTCT
>CAUHFD010000058.1 GCA_959605275.1 uncultured Eubacteriales bacterium
ATGCTTTCCGTAACTCATAATATTAAAGTTTTTATATTACTGCTTTTATCTTCACTATATAACTGCAAAAATGCAGTGCAAACAGATTTGTTGACTGTATCTTGACATCAAAAACGGATTCATCATGATGATATCGATTCTGACTTTCACCGTAGCCGGCAGCTTTGTCTCGAAACTTGTACCCTCTACGACAATGGGAAATTTTTCCGTATTTATGACTTTTTTGCTTGGTATTAAATTTATTGTCAAACCGGTTATGATCACAAAAGATGCGATGCAGAAAGCTTCCCCGAAAAAGCGAGCGATTCAATCAGTACTGTGCGGGATACTGATCGGCTTTATCTGCGGATTTGTCGGTGCAGGAGGCGATATGATGATGTTGCTCATCCTCACCAGCATCCTCGGTTATGAGCTGAAAACCGCCGTGGGTACCAGCGTATTTATAATGTCCTTTACCGCTTTCACCGGGGCAATTTCTCATTTTGCCATCGGCGGAGCGCCAAATTGGCCGGTATTGATTCTCTGTGTATTATTTACTTTGCTTTGGGCGCAAATCGCCGCGCTGTTTGCAAACAAGGCTGAACCAAAAACGCTGAACCGAGCTACCGGTATCGTATTGGTTCTGCTTGGTATCACAATTTTTATCTTTTCGAAAATTAAATAAAGGAAGTTGTACGCCATAAATATACAGAGAACAATCCTTCATCTATATACGAATTACAACAAAAATATGCCGGATGCAAAATAATTCTAAATATTAAAAACAAAACTGATTTCGTCTTATATACGAAATCAGTTTTGTTTTTAATAAAATACACTCGGTTGTTGTAAAAGTACCATTAATGCTCACTGAACCATTTATAAACAAACAGGAATCGGGCGATCAAGCTCAAGTGCGTTTTTTGTTACTTTACATCCATAAGCATATACTTTCACTCCGTTTTTATCTGCCATGCGAAGTGCCTCTGCAAAAGCCATATGTCTTTCTTCATTAGGCCGAAAGCTTTTCACACCTTCCAATTGAACAACAAAGATGACATATGCTTGATATCCTTTTTTCACAAGACCGGACAGCTCATTCAGATGCTTAATACCTCGTTCGGTCGGAGCATCGGGAAACCACGCAATACCGCTCGTTTCCAAAGTAACTCCTTTCACTTCTATATACCCTTTTTGTCCACTGACATCTCGAATATAGAAGTCCAGTCTGGAATCACCGTATACAGCTTCGCATTTGATCAAATCAAGCTCACCAAGCTCCGGCAAAGAAAGAGAGCCGCTTTCAAGAGATTCCCTCACCACCCTATTGGGAGCTTGAGAGTCCATATTAATAAGCCGCACTTTTCCGTCATCACAAACTTTTTCAACACTGATGATGGAATATGCCAGTTTACGAGAGCGCATGTTTCCGGTAAAATCTTCCAGATATACCGTTGCATCCGGCACAAGCAGCTCTTTACATCTGCCGGTGTTTTTTACATGAACAACCGTTTCTTTGCCGCCGATATCAACCTTTGCAATAAAACGATTGGGACGGCTTATAAATCTTGCTTTGACGATCTTTTCGTATCTCATAATTTTTCCATTAATTCTCTCATCAATGACGAACACCCTTGAAAAATATCGTCATATGCTTTGCTGAAATCTCCCGAATACCACGGATCAGACACATCACCGGTACTACCCGTATATGATAACAGTTTTTTCACTTTACCACAAGGATCTCCGCCTAAAATATGCAAAGCATTTTGTACATTTTTACTGTCCATACAAATGATGAGGTCATACTTATCATAATCGCTTCTCGCAAGCTGAACAGCGCGTTTGCCATCACATGATATACCATGCTTTGCAAGTTCCGCTCTCGCAGGCGGATATACCGGGTTCCCGATTCCGTCCCATATTTCTTCCGTGCTTGTGGCAGACGATTCAATCATAAAATTTTTCTCAGCACCGGATTTTTTCACCATTTTCTTTAAAATAAACTCTGCCATCGGACTACGGCAAATATTGCCGTGACAGACGAACATAATTCGTTTCATAGCCAATTACTCCGGTAAAAACAAAATCTTCAAATAATCCAGTATCTCTGCCGCATTAGTATCCGGTTTTACCTTTGGCATGATTTTTTCTACATTTCCGGCTTCATTGATGATAAAAGTAGTACGGACAACGCCCATACTTGTCTTTCCGTATAACTTTTTCTCCTGCCACACACCATAAGCTTTTATTGCTTCAAGATCAGGGTCAGCAAGAAGAATAAACGGTAAATTGTACTTCTCCGCAAATTTACGATGAGATTCTATACCATCCTTGCTAATACCGATCACAACAACACCATTCTTCTGGAAAGCCTCATAATTCGCAGCAAAAGCACAAGCCTGACGGGTGCATCCCGGCGTATTGTCTTTCGGATAGAAGTATAATATGACCTTTTTTCCAATAAAATCAGACAGTGAAACAGATTCTCCTTGTTGATTAGTCAATGTAAAATCGGGTGCTTTGGCGTTTACTGCAAGCATATCATTCTCTCCTGTTGAATTCGCATTTTTTATTGTCTGTTCATATACAGAGCCCTTATTATTATATCATGTAATTACAACATTGCAATCCCCTGTTTCACAGAGAATTTTTTGTATTGTAGGTGGTACAATGATAAGTGACAAAAGAGAAATAAAAAGGTAGCGAATAGAGCGAACCTGTGATAAGGTTGAGTTGCCAAGACAAAACCGAAAGGCAGGTCGATCTATTCGTTATCAATGTTCATAGCAATTATAAAAAGCTTCCGATAGACAGTAAGCAAGGCAGGGAGCAAAAATTCCCGCCTTGTACTTTACTTTTTTTTGAATTGAGATAGATACAACAGAACAAATCCGAATTTATGCAATTTGTTCCCGTGTCTAGTTTAATTATATGGAAACTTCAACATCGATAATCAAGTGATTACAATATAATTATATAAAAAAGCTGCTGCATCACCAATTAATGAATCTTCCAACAATCAAGGTGCCTTTATTTTTTCTCTTGTCTGATACATATACCAAAATAATTTAAACAGTACACAAAACTTACTTCTTCTTTTTATACAAACATGCTTCCTGACAAGCAACATCTGTTTTAGGAAATAAAAAGCAGCCGCTTTCCCGAAATTGACGAATCTTCTCATCAATCATCACAGTGCTGCAACCAAAATAAGCAGCTTGACATTCCTTACATAAAAAAACCTGCGCCGTGCGGCAAATTAACTTTCGGTAGATTGCAATTTCATCACCGGTCAGTATTTTGCCGCATTTCCAACAGTTGCTCAATCTTCATCAGCCACCTTTGCAATCAACAGCTGACAATCATGCGAAACCAATGTAACCATATATCTGCTATCAATTGTTTCGTAACATTCTCCGTTCCACAGGTCAGTCATCACCATTTTTTTACCACAAGTACGATTTAGACCAATCTCCGACATTGAAAAGTAAAAGCTTTGTGTACTCTCTGACAAATTAAAAATACCAATGGCAATATCGCCCGATGCCAACAGTTTACCCAAAATAAAACATTCGTCGCTGCCGCCCGGCTTAAAATTGCAGAAACCACCAATTGGAAAAGGCTGACAATACGCCGGGTCTTGATTGAGCGTAATTACCTCTTTATTCAACAAAATCGAACGAGTTTCCTCACTCATATGGCGAATGTCACATCCGATCATCAATGGCGACCCTAAAAATGCCCAAAGGGAAAAATGCGTCCGATATTGGATAAAATCGCACCCTTGTAAACCAACATGCCCTCGACCGTTCATTCCCACTACTAACATATCCATATCATTAAAGCATCCACGGCAGTTGAGCGCCATCAGTTCTTGTTGCTCATGGGTGATCTTTTTGATCGATTCCCACGAATCTACGATATCATGAGTCGAACGCCACATATGCGCACCAGTAGTCTTGATCCATTTTGCAGTATCATCTATACCCCAGGAGCAAGCACTGAATAATATATCTCTTCCGCAGTTTGCCAATGCAATCCCCATCCGGCGATACAACAAATATCCCTTCTCGTCAATGGGCTTAAAGCAATAGTCATATTTTAGAAAGTCAACGCCCCATGCCGCAAAATCTGCAGCGTCGATAAATTCATGCTCATAGCTGCCGGGGTGTTTCGTACAAGTCATACTGCCCACGCAAGAATAAATGCCCAATTTCAGTCCCCGTTGATGCAAATAATCGGCAATCGGTTTTATTCCGTTTGGAAATTTTTCCAAATTAACTACTAAATGATGATCTTTATCTCGACGCTGCTCTGTCCAAGTATCATCAATAACTAAATATTGATACCCCGCATCTCGCAGCCCGGATTCCACCATAACATCAGCACATTCTAAAATCAACTGTTCATTGATTTTTTCAGCAAAGGTATTCCACGTATTCCAGCCCATCGGCGGCGTGTGTTGTACGATCATATAGAGTACTCCTCCAACTTTTCACTGTGATGTTCGCTATCATAATAAAATCATTCTGTAAAATTGCATTTTCTGTCTTTTGTAAAGAATGCAAAAGTAAAAATATCAGTCGATTGTTATTCCGTATGAATTTGCAAAAAAGCATGATTGGCGTTCCAATTTGCAATCGATTCTGCCGTCACCGGATTGCCGTTAACGGTGGAGTGCTCAAAAACAATCGTTACCGGAGTTCGTTGATGTTTTCCGACTAAAATCTGCGGCGGCAAATCACCTGATACATGAACATTACGAAAAATGATATTTTCCAAAAAAAATTCGGGCAAATTTTGATCATACAAGGTTAAGTTAATAGGGCGACCGCGATCTCGATGTACTTTTACAGAATCAAAAACAATGTTGCGAATTGGTGCCCCACCTTGCTCGACGATCAACACCAAGCCACCAATCCGATCATTATCCCAAGTCGCATCCCGCAAAATAATATCACAGTCCTTAAAAGTAATATCAGTAATCTCCTGCCATACTTCTCCCGTCACACCAAAACACCGAGCCTTACCGTTCCAAGCGGTACACCGAACAAAGGTTACATTGCGGCAAACCGCACTTTCTTTGCTGTGCAGTGTTTTTACCTCAAACAAATCATCTCCGCTGCGCGCAAAACAATCTGAGACTATCACCTCCTGACAGTTGCAGATTGCAAAGCCGTCACTGTTTGTCTTATAGCCTAAAACTGTTACATATCGAATATCAATTTGCTGGCATCGGTAGAAAATCAACGCCCACTCCGGGCAGTTTATCAGTTGAATCCCCCGAATATACAGTTCACAGGAATCAGCAAACATCATTCCCCGGCGTTCGTGCCAATCAAGCTGCGAGAGATCCAATGCCCCCTGCCCGTATATTCGTATATTACGACGCTGAGACACTGTAAAAAACGAATGCCTGCTGTCGTCACAGGAAGCCGATGCCTTACAATAATCATCTTCACAACGAATATCCCAGCAATGCTTTGCTAATAACAATGCGCCCGACCGAATGTAAACCACACTGTTATCCTCTTTCACACACTGGTATTCCAACAAATGCAATCCCGGTTCAAACACAATCACATGATCTTCCCCATACTGTTGCTGTAAAACACGGATTTCATCTTCTTCATCCACATAGGGACGCACCAGCAAGGTATAACCATGATTTTGGTCATCATCGTCGAAAAGCAACGTATAATCTCCAAAGCTTTTGAGGGGAAAAGTAACCTCGTTTCCCTGCAATACAGCCTTTGCCTGCATCCGTTCAGGCAACAGTTCCACTTTTTTGGCTTGCCATCCCTGCAAGTGCAAGGTCACTGTTAACGGAAACGCTTCTTCCTTGACATACACCGTAGAAAAAGAATGTATCGTACCGCTGTCATAGCTTTGAGCATAGGTCAGCGTCCCGTATACCGGAACATCCTCCCTTTCCACCGTCTGTGTAAAATAAGGAGAGACAATAATGCCTGTTCCCGGAATGCCGCGGTTTGCATCATAATTTCCCTGATTGACTCCGCGCGCCAAAAAGGCTTTTAACGGTATTTCTCGTTCTTCCAATGTCTGTATAACGCCCTCCGGATACTGTTGTGCCCAAAAACTGTTCTGTGTTCCTGACATTTGTTTGCCCTCCTTGACCATCTGATCTGCTCTGATTCCCGATAAGATTATTTTATTTCACCGTCAGTTTGGAATTCGGTCCACTAAAGAGCACATATGCTGCAGAATTACCGGATGTAATCGCATTTGAATTTGCAATCACATTTTCAAAATTTGCAGTAATACTATTGTTGCCTGATTTGGTGGTACACAGCCTGCTTTTGGCGGAAGCATTATAATTCACATTGCGGAACATAATGTTATCGATTTTATTGTTTGCCTCGCCCGATTTCAGGATACTGATGTTGATTGCGCGACCGGCGTCATTGTAAACCTGTATGTTTTCAAAGGTCACATTGGAAACATTGCCGCTGCCGACTTCTACAATGATGACAAGACTGCCCAGGCGGCTGTTATCCCAAGTTGCGTCTCGAAAAATGACTGCACAATCTTTAAAGGTGACATCACTGATATTTTGTTCCACCTCACCGGTAATGCCGAATGCACGAGCCTTACTACCCCACGCCACACAATCGGTATAGGTGATATTTTTGCTGACATCCTTGCCCATATTACCGCTTCCCAGTGTTTTGACCTCAAACATATCATCACCGGTACGGGCAAAACAATTAGTCACTGTAGCATTTTGAGTGTTACAAAGTGCAAAAGCATCACTATTGGTTTTAAAACCAAAAAGAAGCACATTTTTAATGCTAACATTTTTACAAATATATGTAATCACGCCCCACTCCGGAAAATTAACAATATTAATACCGTCTATCGTAAAACCATCGCAATTCGATGCCATGATCCCGCGGCGTTCATGCCAATCAAGCTGTCCTCCGTCTATGGTTCCGCGGCCGACAATCTGAATATTATTTTTATTGTTAACCGTCATTACCGGATATCGTTTCATTCCCCAACCATTGCTGGAAGCCGCTCCGGACTCATACTTATTCTGATTATCACTATCCGAATCAATATCCATTGAATGTTTCATCACAAGGAGAGAACCTCTGCGCAGATAGACCACGCTGTTGCTGTTTTTGATATGAACATAGTCCACTATATGTGTACCGGCGTCATAAACGATCACATTCTCGGCTCCGTATTTTGTTTTGTATGCCGCAATCTCCGCATCCTCGTCCACATAAGTGCGCACTGCAAGAACTAACGCATGCTGCTGACTTGCGTTGCCGTTGCTGTCACAAACGAGATAGGTGTAGTTGCCATAATTTCGAATGGTACTGGTAATCGTCTGCCCCGATGTGTTTGGGGTAACGCCTAATGTAGAAGGCTGTACAACAGCTTTACTGAAAGTAAATCCGTTTGCCTTAATGGTTACCGACAGATTCAGATTGTTGTCTGATACATCAATCATCGCAAAAGACTGCAATGCGCCGCAGTTTCCGGTAGCAACATAAACCGGTGTGCAATATACCGGCACGTTCACCCCGTTCACAGTCATAGTGTAATCAGGAGAAATGGCTAGACTGCTGACATTCCAACCGGCATTGCCGGCATAGCTTGCGTCCTGTACTGCCTTGGCACGATAAGTATCGGCGGTATATCCCAATTGTGATACGGTTTTCACTCGATCAGACGGCAAAGTTACCGGCACAATTTTATTCGGATCGGTCTGTGTTTGAATGGATGAAGAAGATGAAGAAGGCTTTCCGGCAGTTGTGCTTGATACTTTGTGACCCGAGGCAGTGGTCGAATATGATGAAGTTGCAGTCTGCTCTTGACTTGCAGCAGCACTATCGGTTTTCTCCGAAGATGCTACATCTGTGCTTTGATCGACTATCATCGATGATTCTATCTTTTCCGATGCCGTACCGGATGCATCAGATTGATCTTCGCCTGATGAACAAGCGCAAAACATGCTGATCATCAGCACGGTTAAAAAGCCGGCTATCATTCGTTTTTTTCTGTTCATATTATTTTCCTCCCACACTATTCCTTTCCTGCAAAAGTAACCGTAGATTGCTCATCCTGCTCTAAGAAGCCGGCAATATTTTGATTTGTCCACTTTACACCGTTCCCTACTACATTGTCAAAACAAACTTCGATTAAATTATTCCCCTGACTGCGCGTGTTGACTCGGGATGAAACCCCACCGGAATATGTAATATTTCGGAACAAAACATTGGTAATTTGCGTTCGTTTTGCATCTTCCGATTCAATAAAAAGATTGATTGGACGTCCGGCGTTTTGATAAATTTCAATGTTTTCAAACAAGATATCATCAATCAACGTATTGCCTGTGCCGCTGATGATAACCAAACTGCCGAGAATATTGTTATTCCATGTTGCATCTGAGAAAATAACTGCCGAGTTGCGAAATACAACTTGTGAAATGTCTTTATTGGTTTCTCCTGTAATACCAAAACAGCGTGCTTTGCTGCCCCAAGCAATACAGTTAGTGAACGTAATATTCCGACTAATTGCGTCGGAAGAACCGCCCAAAGTTTTGACTTCAAACAAATCGTCGCCGCTTCGGGCATAACAATCATCCACCGTAGCGTTGATGGTGTTGCAGATAGCAATGCCGTCACTATTGGTCTTATAACCAAACACCGCAACATCTGAGATTTTGATATCAGTGCCGCAATAAGTAATCATGCTCCATTCCGGCATATTTAACAATGTTAGTCCGGTAACGGTACATTCACTGCAGCTGGAAAGCAGCACCCCTCGGCGCTCGTGCCAGCCAAGCTGTCCTGCATCAATGGTTCCCTGTCCGGCAATCACAATGTTAAACTTTTTATAGGCATTAAAGATTGGATACCGTTCCAGCCCCCATCCATTGTTATCGGCAGCTCCGTCCTCTGTATAAGAATTCTCCTCATCATAGTCGGGATTACCGCGGGCAATCAACAGCGCACCCCGCTTAAAATAATAGACCTGATTGCTGTTTTCCACATTAATATAGTCAATTTCGTAAGTTCCCGGTTCCCAAACATGTACATTTTTCTCGCCGTACTGCTTTTGATATGCACGGATCTCTGCCTCTTCGTCACGGTACTCTCGTACAAACAGGGTAAATGCATTATACTGACTGACATCACTGTCTTCATCATTCATTAAGAAAGTATAATCCCCGTGAGCAGTAATAGTGGCAGAAACGGTATCGCCGCTTACTGTCGGCGTCAAGCCCAGCGACTCCGGTTGTACAATAGCTTGCTTCAACGGATATCGCAACGCCTGCAAATCCACTTTAATCGAACTGTTTTCCGGAATGTCTGCGTCGATCATAGCAAAAGAGTGTAAAGCGCACTCTGACTCCGCGCCGACATATACCACCGTCGCATAAACCGGAACTT
The DNA here is from genome assembly GCA_959605275.1 of uncultured Eubacteriales bacterium. Taxonomy (GTDB): domain Bacteria; phylum Bacillota; class Clostridia; order Oscillospirales; family Ruminococcaceae; genus HGM13222. The sequence continues at coordinate 9,408 of CAUHFD010000058.1, forward strand.
CCTCCCCATTGACCGTCAGCGAATAATAAGGAGAAAGTACCAAAGTGGGATAGGTTTTACCTCCGTTACCGACATAAGAGGCTGCGCCTCTCCCTTTTCGGAGGTATTCACCCTCATCCAAATTCAACTTCTCAATAGTAGTCACCGTATCGGAAGGGTAGGTCAGCGGAATAATCTTCATCGTATTTCCTCCATTCTGACATCCGCTTGCCCCACCCAAAACAATGGTACAGATCAGCATATAGGCGAGCACCTTGGAAATCATTCTGATTTTCATTGATTACCGTTCTCCTTTTATCGAAATATCATCAGCCTACCAAACCGCTGCGATCAATGCTTTCTACAAAGAATCGCTGTGCCACCAGATAAACAATCAGCAACGGTGCCATTACCAACAGCACACCGGCACTACGAAGCATTGCAATGACCTTAGTGTCTGTTAAATCGAAGTTTCGGAACAGTTCCACCGTTTCGGAAGAATTGTTGGCAGAACGCATATATGAATTAAAGATATCAAATGCCTGAGGCAACATCCGCTCATTTGAGAGTAGCGCTGATGCATAATCAGTGTCATTCCACATCCAGACAAAAGAGAACAACATCACCGTTACCAGCACCGACAGCGCACTCGGCAACATAATCCGCAGGAATATTCGTGCCGGTCCTGCACCATCTACCAAAGCCGCTTCTTCGGTTTCCTTCGGCATTCCTCGAAAAGATTGCCGCAGCAAAAAGATAAACAATCCATTGCGCAATCCAAAGCCGGTAAATGAAACTAAAAAGAACGGAAAAGAAGTCTTAGTTAAATTCAAACCGTGACCAAAAATCAAAGTAATAATTCCACCCAAATCGAAATTGATCATATGCAGATACAGAGGCATTAAAATCATCTGCGGAGGAATTAAAATCGAAAGAATCACAAATACAAACCATATTTTCTTCAAGGGAAACTCAAACCGTGCAAATGCATATCCCGCCATGGTACAGATAAAGGTTTGTATTATCGTACCTGACAGCGAATAACCGAACGAGCGAAGAAACGCCGATGGATAGTCCATCTGATCCCATGCAAATGTTACATTCTTCAGCGTCCAATGCTTCGGGATCCAAAGTACACTGCTGTCATACAGATCCCGTGACTCCATGAACGCTTTGGAAACCATAGATAAAACCGGGTAAAGAATAACAAATGCAAATCCAAACAAAAAAACAGCACGTATCACTGCCCAAGCTACATGAGAACCTCGATGAAACAGCTTGTTGTATTGCAGATTTTTTTGTTCGGAATTGTTGTGTTTGAGCATGACAATCACTCCTTTTTGCCAATCAGGTATAGTAGAATGTGCGCCGTGAGAAAATACTGAAAATGATTCCCAACAGCACTGCCAAAATTGAACAGTATATCCATCCCATTGCGCTCGCCAAACCGAAATCAAACCGCTGATAAGAGAGCATATCGATGTATTCCATTACTTCATTATTCACAGAAGTGAAAGTGTCAATAATAGAATAAACCACATTGACCAATATCATCGGCATAACCATCGGAAAAGTAATTTTCCAGAAACTTTCCCAACCGGTAGCCCCCTCCACATAAGCCGCCTCATACAGCGACGAAGGCACTGCATTGAGTGCGGAAAGGAAAATGAAGATTTGAATGCCTGAGGAGGTCACCACATCGTAAACCCGATCTACCGGTGCGGTCAGCAAATCAACCAACTTCGTCGGCATACCAAGCTGAAGCAGATAGTCCGACAGATTCAGACTTTTTAGTACCGACACCGTTGATGCTGCCTCCGATAAAGTGGAATCCAAACTACTGGTAGTAATACCGCCAAAATTGTTCTGCAGCTCCAGAAACAACCCCGAAGACATAATAACAGGGATAAAGAAAATCACCTTTGCCAACATATTACCCCGAAACTTCTGCTTGAGTAACAGCGCCACAAAGAAGCTGAACACCAGCAACACCGGCACATTATACAGCAGATCCAGCAATGTCTGTGCCAAATACTGCGGAAAGTTGACATCTTTTGTCATGGCATAGATAAAATTTTGAAGGCCGATAAAATCCAATTCATATCCGTCTTTGATAGTCAGTTTACAAAGGCTAAAAGCTATGGAGGAAATCAGCGGCACTAAAAAGACTACAAACAATCCTACCAGCCACGGCGAAAGGAATATATATCCGGTAATCGCGTTCCTTTTCTGTAAGGATGCGTGTTTTCTTTGTTTCATAAGTACAACCTGTCCTTTGCGTTTGATAGCCCACAAGTGGGAAATCCATTTATCTATGCCGCGACGACTAAAAAGCTGTCAGCGGGAACGATTCCGTCTGCGGTTGTAACATCCGCATCGGAATAATTGACATAAATTTTAATCTCATTGTCATACATCGTGCAATATACTTTGCTCGCTACCTGCTGATGATCAACGATGTAAGCAGCCTGTACCGATTTGAGTGCTGCGTTCACTTGATTATAGTCAGCGAGAATCTGCTCTTCCCAATCTCCATAACATGATGTGTAATTTGTATTGATTTCGGTGTTCTTCAGAACCGAAGAAGGTTGTGCTGTCAACTGATAGTTCAGATACATACCATATTCGATCAGGCGGAGACGATAGTCTGCCGTATTGGATTTTAAATTCATTGCCGATCCATACATAGTAGAACTGCCATGCAGTACGATTTGATAGAACGGCACATCACAATTAGTCTGACTATAATGGGAAGACTCGGTAGGCGTCTCTGCTATAGCATCGGCATATAGCAGCGCATAGGCGCATGCTTGTGATACCATCACTTGCTCAACTCGGTTTGAAATCATTCCAAGGTGCTCCGAAACCATTGCCTGTGATTTTGTACGATCTATCGTACCATCATTGCGGAAATCAGAATACAAATCACTTCCGGAAGAACGCAGAGATATTCCGTTGTTGCCAAGTTTCACAAATTTTGAAATAAATTTTTCAGTCAGCTTTATGAGCTTCGATGGAGTGTAGATGTATAGTTTAGACGGAATCAAACTGCTGCTGTTGTTCTCCACCTGTGTTGCCGGTGAAAGCACCGGTATCTGCGCTGACGAAAAATCGAGTGCTCGCGCGCCATCTAGCATTGGCATAAAGCCTAGGGCACTGTCGGCAAAAGTCTGAAATTCTACATCGGGATAAACCGTAACACCAATTGAAGAAGCATATTCAAAAAAAGAGGACAATGCCTTTTTACCACCTAATTCACGCTGTACGTTCAAATTACCGACAAAATCATGATAATATCCATCGTTAAACCATCCGGTCATTTTCCAGTCAAGCTCGGTTAGTCCCTTGTCATAAAGGGATTCCATCATCTGCTGATTCTCTGCGAAAGAAGTTGCCGCAATGATACCGGTATAAGAGAACCCTAAAAAGTTTTTATAACCACGTACACCTGAAAGTGTTTCAATCATCAGCGGAACATTTTGTGTTTCTTCAACATGCTTCGTCAATCTGCCGTTTGCCTGCCACAGTTCCCGCAGGCGAACCGCCATATCCACATAGTCGCTGTTCTGCGGCAAAATATGATAAGTGACAGTACAAGGATCGGTAAACAACTCGCTTTCAAACATCGGAACATTATTGCTGTTGCTATCGTTTCCGCTGAGATAAATGGTATCCTTCTCAATAAGGCGGAATGATACATATGCAGCATTGCGGGAAAAATAGTTTCCCGCCTGATGCGCGTAGATCACTGCATTACTTTCCGCGCTATCAATCACCGCCAAGCAAGCGGCATCACCGTCCTTGATGCCAAAAGCCGGCAGCAGCACTTTCTCGGAGGATTGTTTATTATTTTGTAAAACATTTGCGGTAACGGTCAAATCCAGTCCGTATACCGGCAGTGAAAGCTGTGAACGAGAATGATAATCGGTAGCGTAAGGCATCAGCGTACCACTGCCGTCGGGAAGCAGCAAATATC
>CAUHFD010000059.1 GCA_959605275.1 uncultured Eubacteriales bacterium
GTGAACTCTATCCTATATAATTTGGGTTTTATTAGCGCACCGATCGAGTGGTTGAGTTCGCCGTCTTATATGATGTTTGTGTGTATCGTTGTCATTCTCTGGATGAGCTTGGGAACCAGTTTTCTGACCTTTATTGCAGGATTGCAGGGAGTGGATACCACGTTGTATGAAGCGGCAGCAGTGGATGGTGTGCGTAATCGCTATCAGGAATTTTGGTATGTGACCATTCCTTCTTTGAAACCGCAGTTGTTATTCGGTGCGGTCATGAGCATCACCTCTTCTTTCGGCGTAGGCGATGTGATTACCGGGCTGGTCGGATATCCTAGCAACGATTACGCGGTTCATACGGCGGTACATCACATGCAGGATTACGGCGGCACACGGTTTGAAATGGGATATGCCTGTGCGGTGGCAACGGTGTTGTTTGTGGCGATGCTGTTGGCCAACACGATTATACAGAAAGTGATTCGAAAGGTGGGTAACTGATGAAAAGCAACAGACATCGGCTTCATCTTGCCCACAAGCGTTTGAATCGTTCTTTTGGCGGCGATATTCCGATCATTGTATTTTTGACCATTATTGCTTTGGCAATGGCTCTCCCGATTGTTTATGCAGTCGGAAACGCATTTAAACCGTTGGAAGAATTTTGGATGTTTCCGCCTCACTTTTGGCCGGAAAATCCTACTTTGCAGAACTTCCGTGATATGATTTTCCTTGTCGGCAATTCCACGGTGCCGTTTAGCCGTTATTTGTTTAACACCGTGTTCATTACGGTGGTAGGAACAGCAGGATTAATTATCTTGGCTTCCATGTGCGCTTTCCCGTTGGCAAAGCGAAAATTTCCCGGCAGTAAGCTGGTATTCTCGATCATTGTCACCGCTTTGATGTTTAACGGAACCGTTACGGCAATCCCGAGCTACATGGTCATGTCCCGCCTGCATATGGTCGATACTTATTGGGCAATCATTATTCCGGCATTCGGATTACCCATCGGCTTGTATCTAATGAAACAATTTATGGAGCAGATGATTCCGGATTCCTTACTGGAAGCAGCGGTGCTTGACGGGGCAGGCGATCCGACCATCTTTTTGAAGATCGTTATGCCTCTGGTTCGTCCGGCGTGGCTTACCTTGATCATTTTCTCGGTGCAGAATCTTTGGGGAATCGGGCAGAATGTTTTAATTTATTCCGAGGAATTAAAAACCCTTGCATATTCATTAAGCCAATTTTCGACCGGTGGGCTGGCACGTGCCGGTGTCGGCGGTGCCGTCAACTTTGTCATGCTTTTGGTACCGATCATGGTATTTATATTAACACAGAGTAATATCACGCAGACAATGGCAACCTCCGGCATGAAGGATTAACCGTTTGTCGGTGAAAAAAGAATAACTAATAAATTCGGTACGAGAAAGGAGGGAATACCGCGTGCGGTTTTTAAAATGTGCAGCGGTAGCGGCTCTCTCGCTTGTGTTGTTGACGACCACCTGTTTTGCAGCGACATCGGTTCCTTATGATACATATACGATAGATGCGGATGATTATTCAGAAGCTTATTCCCCTGCGGCATTCGTGCCCGATAGAACATTAAAGGGCAGCGAAATCAATATGCAAGATCAGTCTGCTTATGCCGATTTGGAAGTTTTTCAAAACCAACTGTACTTATTGGATAAGGGAGCAAATCAGATCGTCATCTTAGACCAGGATTTCCGGATCAAAGCTGTTATACAAAGCTTTGATAACCAAGGAAAAACAGATTCTTTCCGTTCTCCGGAAGGACTTACGGTTGCACCGGACGGGACCATTTATGTTGCTGATACCGAAAACAGCCGAATCGTCCGTTTGGATGCGGAAGGCAAGCTGTTGAACATCTTCGGACAGCCGGAAGTGGACGTGTTGGGGGATTATTCCTATAAGCCGATTAAAGTCGGGGTGAATCGTGCCGGCAGAATGTATGTGATTGCACGCGGCGTGAATCGCGGCTTGATGGAATTGGGAAAAGACGGCAGTTTCTTTAATTTTGTCGGTGCACCGAAGGTCAGCTATGATATGTTTACGGTGCTTTGGAAGACGTTGCTGCCGAAATCTGCATCAAAATACTTGAAGCAATTTATTCCGACGGAATTTTCCAATTTAGAAATCGATTCACAGGGTTTTATTTATACCACGATTAAAGCCAACAGCTTTCAGGATACTTTTCAGGCGATCCAATCCAAAACACAGGATAGTGTCAAAGCGGTGATGTGCATCAATTCTGCAGGACAAGATATTCTGCAAAGATACGGAATGATCCCGATCCTGGGGGATGTCAATTGGACATTGTCCACCGATACCGAGGATTCTCAGTCTGCGGATAAGAATCCTTCCACGTTTGAGGATATTGCGGTAGATGAAGCGGGATGTTATTACGTAGCAGATTCACAGCGCAGCAGGATTTTTGCTTATGATAATGACGGCAATTTGCTGTATGCATTTGGCACTTCCGGCACAGAAAACGGCAACAATATGAATCCGACGGCGATTGTATGCTTTGGAGATCAGCTTGTTGTGTTAGACAGCGGTTCGAATAAACTATCCGTCTATGCACCTACAGCGTATGGAAAGGCAATCAAGAGTGCCGCCTTGGCGTATTCACAGGGACATTATCAGGAATCGCTGAAAAAATGGCAGAGTGTACACAAATTCAACGGCAATCTAACGCTTGCCTATGTCGGAATGGGAAAATCTTATTACCGTTTGCGGGATTATGAAAACGCAGTCAAATATCTGACGCTTGCCAATGAAAAAACATATTGTTCCAAGGCATATGCTGAACTGCGTAAAGAGGTCATGGCAGACTGGTTCTGGGCTGTTTTTGTGATTGTGGTCATTGTCATTGCTTTGTTGTTTTTTCTTTTGCTGCGGAACAACAAAAAGAAAAAAGAGAAAAAGAAAAGCCGTTTTTCGGAAATCCCGATCATCAGAGGGCTGCGTTACTCATTGCACGTGATCATCCATCCGTTTGACGGATTCTGGGATTTAAAGCATGAAAAAAGAGGCAACCCGATCAGCGCGACGATACTTTTGGCAGTTGCTGTGCTTTCCTATTGTTTTTACAGACGGTATGCCGGTTACTTTTTTATCAGCTACGACCCGCAGCAAAGAAATCTATTGATTGACTTGATCACTGTTTTATTGCCCGTTTGTTTATTTGTACTGGTAAACTGGTGCCTGACCACCTTGATGGAGGGCAGCGGCAATATGAAAGATATCTATATTGCTACCTGCTATTCCTTTACCCCGATTGTCATCGGATTGATTCCTTTGACGCTCGTCAGCAGAGTGCTGTGCCTGGAGGAGTCCGCTTATTATCAAGTGGCGCTGGCCTTTTTAATGCTCTGGACAGGCGCATTGTTGTTTTTCGGCACGATGGTGACTCACGAATATTCGCTTCTCAAGACGGTGGTCACTGTAATCATGATTCTGATAGGCATTGTTGTTGTGATATTCCTGCTTTTGTTATTCTACAATTTGATTCAGGAAATGTTGAGTTTCCTGTTTAACAGCTATGATGAACTGTCGTTCCGCTTGTATTAATACTAAAATCTAATGAAAGCTTTCAATCAGATTTTAGTATAACTTGTACGAACAGTCAGGAAGGCGTTGCGCATTCCAATGACAATAACAGTATTACGTGTTGATCGAAACATCGGAAAGAAATGTAATGTGTTCCGAAGATGTTGTGGCGCGTTGCTGGCCTTGGCTGCTCGGATATGAGAAATATCAAATCAAATGAAAAGAGGAATGGAGATTGCTATGAAAACAAGGCAAGGACTGGCCGCAGTTTGTACTGCTCTATTGTTTTTGGCTTCCGGCTGCGGAAAAGCCGTAGAGGACAACAGCCGACACCTGGTCGGCGAAGATCCTCCGACCGAGCCGTCTGCTGAAGTGCTTGCCAGCGTCGGAGCGGATCCGGATAAAATGGAGCTGATTGCTTCTGATGACAAGTTGGCGTTGTATTTTAACCTGACAACATCAGAGTTTTATATAGAGGATCGGATCTCAAAGGTGAGATGGTATTCAAATCCGGAAAAGTGGAATACAGACGGTGGTGCATCCGGTTCTAATTTGGAAATGCTGGGTTCTCAGGTTGTTGTGGATTATTATTCCGATAAAAACGAATGCGGAACCATGAGCAGCTATAAGGATGCTTTTCAAAAAGGACAAATTACTGCTGAAAAAATTGACGGCGGCGTTCGTGTTACTTACCAGCTGGGTGTTGCCAGTACCAAACATAATTATCCGGAAATTATCCGCGCTGACATATTGGATGATTTATTGAAGGACATCGACGCAAGTGTCGCGAAGATTTTAAAAGGACGTTATCGCTTGGTGACGGTGAAGGAACTGCCTTCATCACAGCGCAGCACTTATTTAAACAAGTACACTAAATTGGAAGATTTTGATAAGGTTTACATTTTACGGGATAATTTAAGCAAAAAAGCACTGAAAGAGCTGGAACAACAATTCCGAAACGCGGGATACAGTTATGACGATGTGGAAGAAGAGGAAGCGCGTTTCGGAATCAATCGTACCGATACACAAACACCGGCCTTTCGGATTCCGGTGGAATATACGCTTTCGGACGGAGACTTTCTGGCCACGGTGCTGACCGAGCAGATACAGTATACCAAGGGCTATCATTTGACTTCACTACGGCTGTTGCCCTATTTCGGGGCGGCAGGGAAAGAAGAACAAGGCTATTTATTTGTTCCGGACGGCTCCGGCGCGCTGATTCAATTGAATCGAAATACCGGTGACGGCGTACTCTATTCCGGCAGCATTTATGGCGAGAATCTGGCTCGCAAAAAATCGTCCGGCACCGCTTCACGCCGACAAATCTATATGCCGGTGTTCGGAGTGAATACCGCTTCTTCTTCGGTGCTGGGAATTGTGGAGCAGGGCGCTGCCGGAAGCAGTATTTATGCCTATACTTCCGGTGTTTATACCGGCTATAACAACATCTATGCCTGCTTTGCACCTCAGATTGCCGATGCGTTATCTTATGCTGAGGATACCTCTGCTGCCGATACGTTGGTATTCCAGCGTGTGAGCAGTACGCAGCGCTTTGCCGTTCGATACCGTTTTCACAGCGGCGAAGGAGACTATGTCACAATGGCAAAGCTTTATCGCAAATATTTGATTGATACAGGCGCGATCACCGATACCACTTCGGCGGGCAATTCGTTTTATTTGGAATTGACCGGTGGCATCGATAAAAAGGTAAACGTGATGGGTATTCCGTTTTCGGCGACGGAACCGCTTACCACCTTTGCACAGGCAGAAAAGATATTAACAGAGCTGCAACAGAACGGTGTTGATCGCATCAGTCTGCGTTATGTGGGATGGGCAAATGGCGGATTGAACAATACGTTGTTTCGAAAAGCTAATCCATTATCTGTCTTGGGTGGCACAAGCGGCTTCAAGGCGTTGGCGGAGTATACAAAAGAGAATGGAATCGGGTTCTATCCGGATGCGGAACTGACCTATGTTTACAAAAATAACATGTTTGACGGATTTTCTCCGTCGAAACAAGCGGCACGTTTTGTCAATCGTCAGGTCGTTTCTCAAAGCAAGCGTCTGATTTCTACCGGAACGGTCACGGACGATGCCGTTACAACCGGCTATCTGCTAAGCATAAGCCAATTTGACAGCGTATTGAAGTCGTTTTTAAAAAGCTATCAAAAATACGGTGTGTCCGGACTGTCTTTAAAGAGTATCGGCAGCTGCATATCGGGAGATTACAATGAAGCTGCTCCGATAGATCGGGCGCAGGCTATGAATATGCTCAAGGACAGTATGGAAAAACGGCTGTCAGGACAATATGATCTTTTAACCGACGGATGCAATGCCGAATTGCTGCCTTATACAAAGCAGGTGACCGATATGCCGACGAGCAGCAGCGGTCTTGCAGTCACCGATTGTTCCGTGCCGTTTTATCAGATCGCCGTCAGCGGATCGGTGCGGTATACGACTGAAGCGGTGAATATGACTTCGGATTATCAAAAAAATATATTAAAAGCTTATGAATATGGGGCATCATTGTATTGCCGTTGGATGTACGCGGACAGCGATAGATTACTCGATGTTAACCGCACCGATTTGTATGCGCTGTCTTATCGTACCTGGTTTGATGATACCGTTGCGCTTTATCGGGAATACCAGTCCCGCATGGGAGAGATCGCCGGACAGCAGATCATCGAGCATCAATATATTACCCAATCCTTTACGCGTACGGTGTTTGCGAATGGTAAGCAAGTGCTTGTGAATTACGGCTCTGAACCGGCTGTTTATCATCAGGTAACGGTACCGGCAATGTCGGCGGAGATTATTTAGAAAGGGGACGAAAACGTGGCGGATAAGAAGCGAAAGCTATCTTCATTGACGAAAAAACAAACACGGGCAGGCTATATTTTCGTCCTGCCGGCAATTGTCGGTGTTCTCCTGCTGTTTTTTCCGATGATTGCGGAAACGGTTTGGTTCAGTTTGAGCAATGTCAAGGTGACGCGTACAGGATATACCGCCTCTTTTACGGGATTGAATCATTATATTAGTTTGTTGAGCACCAATGCATGGTATCTGCAAAATGCGCTTGCCTCTCTGGGCGACATGCTGATCGATTTTTTCTCGGTTATGATTTTTAGCTTTTTTGTGGCGGTATTGTTGAATCAAAAATTTAAAGGTAGAACACTTGCCCGCGTCATTTTCTTCCTTCCGGTCATTCTGTCCACCGGTATTATTGCAACGTTGGATGTACAGGATACGGTCGTTTCAGCCGTTACTGCCGGCACCTCTTTAAATATCGGGACTAGCTCGCTCGGTATGCCGGATATTTACGATATTCTTTCTGTTTTTTCAATGCCGTTGTCTTTGTATCAATTTGTGACAGGTTTGATCGAAGGACTGTATTTTATTATTATTTCATCCGGCGTTCAGATTCTGCTGTTTTTGACTGCACTGCACTCGGTTTCGCCGCAGATTTATGAATCGGCTAAGGTGGAGGGCGCGACCGGCTGGGAGTCTTTCTGGAAAATCACTTTGCCGATGATCAGCCCGGTCATTCAGGTAAACGGCATTTACACCTTGATTGACAGTTGTACCAAATCCACCAACGTGATCATGTCGCAGGTGCTGAACGATACCATGCAGATGGCGTATTCTCAAGCGGCGGCGGAAGCGATTATTTATTTGTTGGCAGTGAGCTTGTTTATCGGCATCTTTACCGGAATTTCGAATAAGCTTGTCTTTTATCAGGAATGAGGTGACCGAGATGAAACAAAGGCAATTACGAATGAAAAAGCCGAATTTATATCGGACCGGAAACTTCTGCTGGAGTGTAGTCCGCGGCGTACTGATTATCGGCTTGTGCTTTTCGATTCTGCTCCCGATCATTGTTAAAGTTTTGCAGGGATTTATGTCGGAAGCTGACTTGCTAGATCCGACTGTTTCGGTTTACCCGAGAGAATGGAGCACTTATTTTTACCGGCACGCTTATGAGTTGATACAATATCCGGTATCGGCATGGCATAGTTTTTATATTTCATTGCTGACTTCGGTGGTGCAAACCATTATTTGTCCGATGATCGGGTATGGTTTGGCAAGGTTCCCGTTTAAAGGGAGAAAACTTTTGTTTGGCTTAATCATAGCAACTATTTTGATTCCTCCACAATTATACAGCACTTCTTTGTATTTGAAATTCCGGTTTTTCGGTATTTTCGGCTTGGAGGTTTCCACGATTGATACCATTATTCCGTTTCTGGTATTATCTGTTTGCGGTTTGGGATTCAAGAATGGTTTGTATATTTATTTGTTGCGGCAGTTTTTTCGCGGGATGCCGCGGGAATTGGAAGAAGCCGCTTATATTGACGGTTATGGACCGATACAGACGTTTTTTCGTATCATGCTGCCCAATGCCCGTAACATGCTGGTGACGGTTTTAACCCTGTCTTTTTCCTGGCAGTGGACAGATGTGTTTTATTCTACGCTTTTTAATCAAAGCACCAAGACGCTTCCATTAGCAATTTTAAATAATATCACACAAATTGATGCAATGGATCAGTATGTTATATTGCGAAATACAGCCGGTATATTGACTTTGATACCGCTTTTGATTATTTTTGCAATTGCTCAGAAACAACTTATCAGCGGTATTGAACGAAGCGGTATTGTCGGTTGATATTGCGGGATAAAATAGTTTGCAAAGGTCTGCGATGGAAGGTGAATGAACATGGTTATGATGGAGTTAAACAATTTTAAATTCAATGCTTTTTATCCGAATGCATCAGTGCTCAATTACAGCGTGGAAACCGGTGGAAGGCAAATGGGAATTTTTAATTGGATGGAGGCACAGGTGCCCGGAAGCGTTTATTCCGATCTGCTGCGCAACGGGATAATCAAGGACCCTTTTTACGATATGAACAGTATGGATTGTGAATGGGTGCCGGAACGATGGTGGGTTTATCGTACTGATTTTCATGCTGACAAAAAAGCAAACAGGCATTATCGGTTGAATTGTCAGGGAATTGATTACACTGCTAGCATTTATCTGAATGACATTAAGCTGGGTAAAAGCGAAAATATGCATGTTCCTTTTAAGGCAATGATCGATGATATATTGCGGGAAAAGAATTTGCTGGAAATCCAGATAGAAAACGCGCCGCAGGAGCATGGTCAGATCGGGTACACCTCTCAAACCAGAACGCAAAAATCAAGATTTAATTATAAATGGGATTGGTGTGTTCGAATGATCGGCATGGGGGTAGACCGCCCTGTGTATGTGGAAGAATTCGGAGCGTCGGCAATCGAATATTTAAATGTTCGTCAAGAGCAGCTTACAGACGGAAGCTACCGGTTGTATGCTGATGCGGAACTGTTCGGCTTTGAAGAAGCAGAGCAAACAGTGGCGTTTACTTTGGAAAGAAACGGCGAAACGACGGCATCTGTCCAGATAAAAGCCGATATTGTGCGGGGCGAAAATCATGTCACGGCTGCCTTGACAGTTCACAATCCGGAACTTTGGTGGCCAAACGGACATGGCAATCAGCCTTTATATCGTTTGTGCGTTACGGCATCTGCACCGGATGGAACGGTGTCCGATACCAAAAATTATACGATCGGGTTGCGGCAGCTTTCTTATATGCAGGCGGATCATACTGAAAAAGATGCTTTTCCATATAGTGTGAAAGTAAACGGCAAACGGATTTATTTAAAGGGCGTGAACTTGACTCCGCTGGAAATGCAGCGAGGAGACGTCACAGAAGAACGGATCAACGCAATGATGGAAAGAATCCGTGCGGCAAATATCAATCTGATAAGGATTTGGGGCGGCGGATATATCGAATCCGATGCATTGTACGAGGTTTGTGATCGTTTGGGAATTATGGTGTGGCAGGAATTTATTCAGAGCAGTTCCGGACTGGAAAATGTGCCCTCTAAAGAGGAAAGCTTTTTGCATCAGTTGGCGGATACGGCTACCGAAGCGGTGAAACGGCTGCAAACGCATCCTGCTTTGGTGATATACAGCGGCGGAAATGAACTGTCTGATATCAACGGAACACCAAGTACCTTTGAAGATGCCAATATTGCTATGCTGCTTGAGATCGTGAAAAAGCATGATGACAGATTGATGCTCCCCACTTCGGCCTCAGGCCCGAATGAATTTCTTCGCATTGATCAACCGGGGAAAAATCACGATGTACATGGGCCCTGGAAGTATGGGGGCACCACGGAGCATTATCATTTATATAACTGTTCAGACAGCCAGCTCCACAGCGAATTCGGAGTGGACGGTATGAATAACATGACGGTGTTTGAACGATATATTTCACCCGAGCATCATGCGGTGACCTGTATGGAGGAAGATATCATTTGGCGCCACCACGGAGAATGGTGGGACACATGGCATCGGGATACCGAGATATTCGGCGCGTTTGCTCCCTCCGATTTAAAAGCGTTTATCGCCTGCAGTCAGTATATTCAGGGGGAAGGCTTGCGATATGCTTTAGAGGCTAATCGCCGCCGCGCCTTTGAAAATTGCGGTAGTATTATCTGGCAGTACAATGAGCCTTATCCCAATGTCGCAGGGACAAATCTGGAGGATTATTTTGGAGAGACCAAGTTGGCTTATTGGTTTGTTCAAGATGCATTTCGTTTGCGTGAGCCGTCCTTGCGTTATGATAAATTGATTTGGAACCCGAATGAAGAAGTGCAGGCGTCGGCTTATATTTCAAATGATCTGGCTGCTTTTGACGCGGCATTAACGATCCGAGTGACGGATTGGGAAGGAAATCTTCTCTATCAAAAGGATGTCACGGTGGCAGTGCCGGAAAACAGCAGCTGCAAGGTGTGCGATATGGCTTTTCAGATGCCGCAGCAAGGTGCCGCAGTGATTGAGCTTGCGTTATCCGATCAAACCGATCGATATTTATCCAGATATTTATTATTTGTGAAGAACAAAGACGGATTTATCGATCGGGAGATCGCCATTGCGGAATTTGATCAAATACAGTTTCAGCGAAACTGAATGAAATATATTTGAAACAAGAAAGGAATGAAATTATGGGGAAAAGCACGTTTTTTGACAATGTAGGACAGTTTTTCAAAAAGAACTATCTTGCAGTGGTGATTTTCGGAACGATATTGATCATTGCAGTCGTTGGAATCATCCTGATTGTATCCTCTTTATCCTCTAAACAACCGGTTGTTACCGGAGACGTTTCCGGTATATCTTCCGAATATACTGACAATGATTCGGTGGATGATGGGGACAGTACTATTATTACCTCGGAAGAAGTGAGTGACATGGCATCTAATGTAATCTCCGGCAGCAGTCAGGTAAGCCGTCCGGGCAGTAATCAAATCAAACCGCCGACAACATCGGATACGACTACGACCAATCCGTCCAATCCGACGGTCAAGCTTCCCAATCCGGTTACCCATGACAGCAGTGACAGCGGGACGACACCGAAAACAGTATTGCGTCAGACGGCGTATCAAGGATATGAAACGCTGGTAACCGTTTGCACAGTGAAGAATTTCGGCGCGAAAGCCGACGGAAAAACAGATGACACACAAGCCTTCCAGAAAGCCTTGGATTATGTAAATGGACTAGGCGGTGGTGCAGTGTTTGTTCCTGCCGGGCAGTATGTGATTAAAGGCGGGCTGACGGTATATGAGTCATGCAGCTTGGTCGGCGAATGGTATAATCCGGATACCGAAGCCGCTAAAATGGCAAACGGAACGATTCTGTTGGCTTACGGCGACAAAGGAAAAGCAAACGGAACGCCTCTGTTAAAGGTTGCCAACGGCTCTGCGGTAATCGGTGTGACGGTTTATTATCCGGAACAGAGCGCCACTTCACCGGTGGCATACCCGGTTACCATGCAGGCAATTGATTGCGTGGGAAGCAATAACAGCGGTTATCCAACCTTAAAATATTCCACTTTGGTCAATCCTTATCGCGGAGTTAACTTCGGTCCTACATGGAATGAGTTGGGTGTTTTGGAGCATGTTTACATGACTCCGCTTGAGATAGGCGTATATGTGAACATGACCACCGATATCGGTAGAATTGAAGATCTTTATATTTCAGCGGATTATTACAGTAAATTTGCTTCCGGTGTAGATAAAAACAAATTGATTTCTTATATGAAAAATAATGTTGTCGGCATGGAACTGCTTCGCTCCGACTGGCAATATGTTTATCGGTCCGAAATCAAAGATGTGTATATCGGTATCAAATTTTCTCAGGCGCTCGGTGCCGGAGCAGTGGATTCTTGTAATTCCCAGATGTATGATCTGAAAATTTCCAATTCTACATACGGACTTTATTTTGCGTATAATAAGACTTTCAATCTCTTGACAAAAGTGGACATTTCCACCGACAAAGAGTGCGTTTTGTTACAAAAAGGCTTTAGCGGCTCCGTTTCATTGAATACGGCTACTTTGAGCAGCAAAAACAGTAGCTGTATCACTTCTAATGCGGGAAGTACCGGGGCGGTCAGCTTGATGGACAGCACACTGGTAAGCTGGAAAACCGGTGCCTATGCCGTTAACGCTTCCGGTGGCGGTGTGCAGCTTGACAATTGTAAAGCAACCGGAAAAGGAACCACTGTGATGCTCGGTCAAGGCACGACCGGCGGTGTTATAAATAATTGTTCTAATGTTACGGTTAATAATAAAATCGGAACAAAAGCAACTGCTAGCACCGGTAAATATGCGGTATCCGGTTATCTTTCTCAGGTTCCCGAGAATTTGAAGGGTAGTTGTGCCGGGGTATCGAGCCTGAATATGATTAATGTAAAAGATCGCGGGGCAGACAGCACAGGAAAAACCGATATGACCGCTATTTTCCAAAAGGCGTTGAATGATCTTGCCAAAACAGGCGGTGTAGTATATGTTCCGGCAGGTCAATATTTGCTGAACGGTACATTGACCGTTCCTACCGGAGTGGAACTGCGGGGCGTTTCTTTGACCGGTCATCACAGCAATGCATTAGGCAGTATTTTATATACCACTAACGGCAAAGGCAATGAGAATGCGACCGCGTTTATTACCCTGAAGGAAAAATCGGGTGTACGCGGATTGACGATTTGGTATCCCACTCAGGATGTCAATACACCAGTGAAATATCCTTATGCGATTTCCGCTTCGGCAAAGAACGTATGGGTTGTTGACATGACGGTCGGTAACGGCTGGAAAGGATTGTATCTGGGAGCAAACAGCGGCGGACATTATGTGTCTTATTACTCCGGATTCTGTTTTGCCAATGATATTTATGTAGACGGCAGCAATTCAACCGGATATATTTCCAATACCCATACCAATCCGCACTTTTACGGACGTACTCCGTCTGCTTTGCAGGGAGGCAATCCCGGCGATTTCAGTGCCTTGTTGGGCAAAACCGACGGCACAAAGCAAGGATCGGTTATTTTGGGGAATACTGCTAATGAAGTTCTGTTTAACAACTTTAACTACCGCGGCGGAATCGGCGTGCAAATCATCGGAGATAACTTTAAGGGCGTGCTGGTCGGAT
>CAUHFD010000060.1 GCA_959605275.1 uncultured Eubacteriales bacterium
GAGAGGGGAAAGTCCCCTCTCCCAGAGCGTTGTCGACTTTGTCGACACGCTCAAGGGATTTGTTCATTTATGAACAAATCCCTTGTTTTTTCCATGTTGATTATTTTAAATATTTTTTCAGATACATACCGGTAAAGGATTCCGGACAGTCGGCAATTTGCTCCGGAGTGCCGCACGCAACGATTTGACCGCCGTTATCACCGCCGTTAGGACCTAAATCGATGATATAATCGGCGGTTTTAATGACATCCAAATTGTGCTCGATCACCAGCACGGTATTGGAGTTGTCCACCAACTTTTGCAGTACCTCGATCAATTTATGCACATCTGCCGTATGCAGACCTGTTGTGGGCTCGTCCAGAATATAAATGGTTTTTCCGGTAGGACGTTTTGATAATTCGGTTGCCAGTTTGACGCGCTGTGCTTCACCGCCGGATAATGTTGTGGCGGGTTGTCCGATTTTGATATAACCTAATCCCACGTCATACAATGTTTCCAGCTTGCGGTGGATTTTAGGGACGTTTTCAAAGAACAGCATTCCTTCTTCAACAGTCATTTCCAATACGTCGTGGATGGTTTTCCCCTTATATTTGACTTCCAGTGTTTCCCGATTATATCTTTGCCCTTTGCAGACCTCACAGGGAACAAAAATATCCGGCAAAAAGTGCATTTCTATCTTCAGGATACCATCGCCCTGACATGCTTCGCACCGACCGCCTTTTACATTAAAGGAAAATCGTCCGGAATTGTATCCTCGTATTTTGGCGTCCTGTGTGGAGGCATACAATTCTCTGATGTCGCCGAATACACCGGTATAGGTGGCAGGGTTGGAACGGGGAGTACGACCGATCGGGGATTGGTCAATGTCGATCACCTTGTCCAGATGCTCCAAGCCTTCCATTTGTGTAAATTCACCGGGCTTGATGCGGGCACGATTGAGCTTTCCGGCAAGATTTTTGTAGATAATCTCATTGACCAAAGAAGATTTTCCGGAGCCGGATACGCCGGTGACACAGGTAAAAGTCCCCAATGGAATAGATACATTGATATTTTTGAGATTGTTCTCGGTCGCTCCGATGACCTTTAAAAAGTTTCCGTTGCCTTTTCTTCTGACAGAAGGCACTTCGATTTTTTTTGTACCGTTCAAATATTGTCCGGTGATAGAATCAGGGCAGTTCATGATGTCGTTTACGTCTCCGGTACAGATGACGTTTCCGCCGTGGACACCTGCGCCAGGTCCGATATCTACGATAAAGTCGGCGGCACGCATGGTGTCCTCGTCGTGCTCTACGACAATGACGGTGTTTCCGCTGTCACGCAACCGTTTGAGGGTTGCTATCAGTTTGTCATTATCTCGCTGATGTAATCCGATGCTTGGCTCGTCCAAAATGTATAAAACACCGACTAAAGAGGAGCCGATTTGAGTTGCCAATCGGATTCGTTGGCTTTCTCCGCCGGACAAGGTACCGGAAGAACGCAGCAATGTCAAATATTCCAAGCCGACGCTTTGCAGAAATCCGAGGCGCTCTGTAATTTCTTTTAAAATACGATCAGCTATCATGGAATCACGTTCGGACAGCTTCAGGTTGCGGATAAAATCAAGCGCTTTTGTGACCGACATTTTGCAAAAATCAATAATATTGATACCGCCTACCGTGACAGAAAGAGATATTTTTTTCAATCGGTCGCCATGACAATCCGGACAGTTGATATGACTCATGCACTGTGCGATTTCATCCCGCATAAATTCGCTGTTCGTTTCTTTATACCGGCGCTCCAGGTTGTTGATGATCCCCTCAAAGTCAGTATTATAAGTACCGCTTCCATATTCGTTTTGGCGGTACATTTTTATTTTTTCTCCTTTGGTGCCGTATAAAATAACATCAACCGCTTCCTTTGGCAGGTCTTTGATCGGGGTGTCCAACGAAAAATGATAATGCTTGGACAATCCGACAAAATACATATTTGCAATGGTGCTTTCGTCTCCGAACGTCCATCCGCTTGCTTTGATTGCACCTTGTCTGATGGACAAATCTTTATTGGGAATCACCATGTCGGGATCGACCTTCAAAAAAGTGCCTAATCCGGTACAGGTTTCACATGCGCCATACGGATTGTTGAAGGAAAACATTCGAGGTGTTAATTCTTCAATACTGATACCGTGCTCCGGGCAAGCGTAATTTTGTGAGAATAAAATTTCTTCGCCGCCAATCACGTCGATAATTGCCAATCCGCCCGAAAGCGCTACGGCTGTTTCCAGGCTGTCTGTTAAGCGCGACCGAATTTCTTCTTTCAGCACCAGACGGTCGACCACAATTTCAATACTGTGTTTTTTATTCTTTTCCAGGGAAATACTTTCGGATAGATCATAAATATTTCCGTCAACACGCACCCGTACAAACCCGCTTTTTTTCGCGGATTCCAGTTCTTTGACATGTTCCCCTTTACGCTGTCTGACTACGGGAGCCAAAATTTGCATTCTTGTTCCGGATTCCAGAGCAAATATTTTATCTACAATTTGGTCAATGGTCTGCTGCTTGATTTCTCTGCCGCAGATAGGGCAGTGCGGAATACCGATTCGCGCATAGAGAAGCCGCAGATAATCATATATTTCGGTAACGGTGCCGACAGTGGAACGGGGATTTTTTGAGGTCGTTTTTTGATCGATGGAGATGGCGGGAGAGAGTCCTTCAATGGAGTCTACATCCGGTTTTTCCATCTGTCCGAGAAATTGTCTGGCATAAGATGACAAGCTTTCTACATAACGCCGCTGACCGTCGGCATAAATGGTGTCAAACGCCAGAGAAGACTTGCCGGAACCGGACAATCCGGTGAAAACAACAAGCCGGTCACGGGGAATTTCCAAATCAATATTTTTTAGATTGTGCTCTCTTGCCCCTTTTATAATAATCTTATCTTTTTGCAAAATCAAATCCTCCAAAAAACATTTGTTCTTTTTAATAATATATGCCGGAATCCATCCGACATATATTATTGCTCACTTTGGATTTCAATTTTATTCTGAAATCGAAATCTGTGTTTGCATCAAGGAATGTTCGAACAAATCAAATCTTTGATTTGTTCAGCAGACATTATATTATTATACGATATTCCTGAAAAAAATCAATAGCAGCAGTTCACTTTTCTATTAATTATTTGTAACATCATGAATGATAATTAATTTTGTTTTAACGCTTCCAACAGCAATTCCTTCATTTTAGCCGGATTGCCTTGACCTTTGGAAGCCTTCATGCATTGTCCCACCAAGAACCCAAGTGCATTGGTTTTGCCGGCATGATAGTCATCAATAGATTTTTGATTGTTTTCGATGACTTCTTCCACAATGGCATTGAGTGCAGAAGAATCGGAAATCTGAGCCAGATTTTTTTCCTTAATAATATCGTCGATATTTTTATCTTCCTTGATAATGATTTCAAAAACGGTCTTCCCGGAAGTGGTGGAAATTTTTCCGCTTTCAATGCATTCCAGCAAGTAAGAAAGGTTTTCCGCACGGATATTGGTTTGCGCAATGGTTTTACCGGTTTCGTTCATATACCGGGTGATATCTCCTAAAATCCAGTTGGCAACCGATTTCGAGGATACCTTGCCGATTTTCATGACCGCTTCAAACAATTCGGACTTTTCAATGCTTTCCACGATCAGCAATGCGTCAGTGTAGGAAAGAGAATAATCCTTCATGTATCTTGCTGTTTTCTTGTTCGGCAGTTCCGGAATTTGCGCTTTTAGACCGGCTACGTAGTCATCTTCCAAAACGATGGTCAACAGGTCGGGTTCGGGAAAATAACGATAATCCTGAGCGTCCTCTTTAGAACGGAGCGGGAAATTTTCTCCTTTCGCATCGTCCCAACGTCTGGTTTCCTGTAAAATGGTACCGCCTTGTTCCAAAACGGCAATCTGTCTGGCGGCTTCGTAATCAATTGCACGCATTGCGCCGCTGAATGTGTTAACGTTTTTCATTTCGCAGCGAGTACCGAATTCGGAAGCCCCTTTTTTGCGTACCGAAACGTTGACATCACAGCGGATCGAGCCTTCCTGCATCTTACAGTCGGAGATGTCCAAATATTGCAGAACGGATTTAATGGTTTCCAGATAAGCCTTGGCTTCCACAGAACTTCTGAGGTCAGGCTCGGATACAATTTCGATCAGCGGTACGCCGCAGCGGTTGAAATCAACCAGAGAACCAGCAAAGCTTTCGTCATGCAGTAGTTTTCCAGCATCTTCCTCAATGTGGATACGGGTAATGCCGATTCTTTTCTCGGACACTTTACCGTCTTGCTCCACTAAAACGTCCAGATATCCGTTTTCGCACAGCGGGACATCAAACTGAGAAATTTGATATGCCTTGGGCAAATCCGGGTAGAAATAATTTTTGCGGTCTTGTTTGCAAACATTGTGAATGGTACAATTCAGTGCGTGTCCCATTTTAACAGCATATTCCACTACCTTTTCATTCAGCGTAGGCAGAGTGCCCGGCATACCCATACAAATCGGACAGCAGGCAGTGTTGACCTCCACGCCGAATTTGTTTTTGCAGCTGCAATATATTTTTGATTGAGTCGATAATTCGGCATGAACCTCCAGACCGATAATGACTTCATAATCTTTAAAATCCATATGATAATTGTCCTTTCAGAGTTAATCAGAACTGAAATTTCTTACAGTGCGATCGGCACTTGAAAACCGCCAATCTCACTCTCATACCAATCCGCTGCGTTGAGCAGGATGTCCTCGCTGAATTTTGCGCCGATCATCTGCATCCCGATAGGCAGACCGGAAGGGTCTGTACCGCAGGGAATGCTCAAAGCAGGCAGTCCCGCAATATTAACCGTAACAGTACAAATATCACCGGCATACATTTTCAACGGATCATCTACATTTTCGCCCAGTTTGAAGGCAGTCATCGGAGTGGTAGGAGTCAATATCACATCGCAGTCGCAAAATGCAGTGGCAAATTCAGAGGAAATCCGCTGTTGCAGTAGCTTTGCACGCTTATAATAAGCGTCATAATATCCCGAGCTGAGAACAAAAGTACCGAGCAGGATTCTTCTTTTTACCTCATCGCCAAATCCTTCACTTCTGGTATTTTCATACATTTCGGTGAGATTGCCGAAATGCTCGGAACGGTAACCATACTTCACACCGTCAAATCTTGCTAAGTTGGAAGAAGCCTCGGCGGATGCGATAATATAATAGGCAGACAATGCATAATCGGTACTTGGAAGTGAAATTTCTTTCACAACGGCACCGTTCTGTTCAAATCGTCTTGCGGCTTGCAGGATAGCATCCTTTACCGTGTTATCGATACCCGCGCCGAAATATTCTTTCGGAATACCGATGCGCAGTCCGTTGATGCCTTTTCCCAGACATTCCAAATAATTCGGATAAGAACGATATGCCGATGTGGCGTCCATCCGGTCGTGTCCGCAGATGGCAGAAAAAAGCATTGCCACATCCTTGACGCTTTTTCCGATCGGCCCGATTTGATCTAACGAGGAGGCGAATGCCACCAATCCAAATCGGGACACAGTACCGTAAGTCGGCTTCAGACCGACAGTGCCGCAGAAAGAAGAGGGCTGACGGATGGAGCCGCCGGTGTCGGAGCCCAGAGCTAAAACCGCTTCGCCGGCGGCAACAGCGGCAGCACTTCCGCCTGAGGAACCACCCGGAACTCTAGTGAGATCAACCGGATTCTTGGTTTTCTTAAAATAAGAGGTTTCGGTGGAGGAGCCCATGGCAAATTCGTCCATATTTAGTTTGCCGGTCATGATGATATCGCAGGCTTCCAGCTTGTCCATCACAGTAGCGTTGTAAGGCGGAACAAAATTAGAAAGCATTTTAGAGGCGCAGGTGGTCAAAACGTCTTTGGTGCAGATGTTGTCTTTAATACCGATCGGGATACCGGCAAGGTTGGACATCTCTGCATTTGCCGATCGTTTTTTATCCACTTCGGCGGCTTTTTTCAAAGCCGTTTCTTTGTTAAGCGTGATATAGGCATCGACTTTTTCCTCTGTTTGCTCTATCCGCTCAAAGACGGCGGCGGTCAGCTCGGCTGAACTGATTTTTTTCTCCTGCAGTTGCTTTGACAATTCATAAGCAGTCATTTTATAGTATTCCATCCGTTTGATTCCTTTCCGATTATTCCACAACACGCGGTACAACGACGCAGCCTGCCTGCGTCTGTGGGGCATTTTTCATCAGTTCATCGCGTTTGTAGTTGCTTTCCGCAACATCTTCCCGCATTTTCATGGGGTTGGAGGGATCAATCAGCGTGCCGCCTCCTGAAATTTCGGGCAGATTTTCCACCATGCCGATGATTCCTGCCATGTCTTTTTCAAAACCGGCTATTTGATTTTCATCAATTTTTAACCGGGCAAGCTTTGCCAATTTTTTGATATCGATTTCCATTATGATTCATTCCTTTCCGGGATTATAGCTAAACTTTGTAAAACCGGCTTATGCTTCTTCCTGAGAGATCATCTGCCGGAACGCTTCTTCGTCGAGAACGGGGATACCGAGCGTTTGTGCTTTGGTCAGCTTGCTGCCGGCATCTTCTCCGGCTAAAACATAGCTTGTTTTTTTGGACACGCTGCCGCTGACTTTTCCTCCCAGAGATTCAATGATTTCCTTTGCTTGATCTCGGGTATAGGTAGGCAATGTGCCGGTCAACACGAAAGTCAATCCCTCTAATGCGTTTCCTTTTTGTTTCGATTCAGAAGTCAAGTTCACTCCTGCACGCCGAAACTGTTCGATCAGAGCGAGAGATTGCGGTTGGGCAAAATATTCCGTTACACTTTGCGCAATGATTGGACCGATACCGCTGATTGCGGATATTTCTTCCGTCGATGCCGAGATGAGTGCGTCAATACTATTGAATTTTTCGCAAATCAATACAGCCGCTTTTTGTCCGACATTTCGGATACCCAATCCGAACAATAATCTTGATAAATCATTAGACTTGCTGTTCTCGATGGAACGAAGCAAATTGTCCACTGATTTTTCGCCCATGCGTTCCAAATCTGTCAATTCATCACGATTTAGATAATATAGATCAGCCGAAGAAGCAATATGATTGTTCTCAACTAATAATTTTACCATAGCAGGACCCAATCCGTCAATATTCATTGCCTGTCTGGAGGCAAAATGAATGATATTTCTGAGCAAGGTAGCCGGACATTTCGGATTGGTACAGCGAAATACTGCTTCGTCAGCCGGCTTCACAACAGTGCTGCCGCAGGAAGGACAGATATCCGGAATGCGATAGGGAACACTGTTGGGCGCATGACTGACAGTGCAAACCACTTCGGGAATGATCTCTCCGGCTTTGCGGACCACGATGCGATCTCCGATGCGAATATCTTTTTCGTCAATGAAATCCTGATTGTGCAGCACTGCGCGGCTGACGGTCGTACCGGCTAACAGGATTGGCTCAAATACGGCGGTGGGCGTTAATGCGCCGGTGCGTCCAACATTGATTTCAATATTCAGCAGGGTGGTTTCTTTCTCTTCGGGTGGATATTTAAACGCAACCGCCCATTTGGGAAATTTAGCGGTGCTGCCGAGCAATTCTCGGTCGGCAAAGCTGTTTATTTTTATGACGGCACCGTCGATATCAAAAGCATAAGCATTGCGGTTGTTTCCGATAGCGTCTATCTCTGCCAATGCATCCTGAATGTCGGTATAGGTATGATAAGAGGGGATAACCGGAAAACCCAAATCCTTCAGAAAATCCAGTGATTGCTTGTGCGAGGTTAGGGTGATACCTTCTATTTGTTGGATATTAAAAACGAAAATATCTAATTTTCGCTGTGCGGTGATTTTGGGATCCTTTTGCCGTAATGATCCGGCTGCGGCATTCCTGGGATTTTTAAAGGGCTGCTCGTCGTTAAGTTCTTGCTTTTCTACCAATTCCAAAAAGCTGCTTTTCGGCATATAGACTTCTCCGCGCACCTCTAGAAAAGGGATTGCCTGGGAAAGCTTATGCGGAATAGAACGAATCGTCAAGAGGTTGGCGGTTACATCTTCGCCGATAAATCCGTCTCCGCGTGTAGATCCCCGCACTAAAATACCGTCACGATACTCCAATGATACCGATAATCCGTCTATTTTTGGTTCTACCACAAATTCTGGATGGACAATTTTTTCTTGGCAGCGCTGCGCAAAGCTGATTAACTCCGATTGGTCAAAAACATCTTGTAAACTGCCCATTTGTACCGTGTGCGTCACTTTTTCAAATAGGTTTAAAAGTGCCTGACCTCCGACATGCTGCGTTGGAGAGTTCGGCGTGATCAATTCCGGAAAATCTTTTTCCAACTGCTTCAGTTCGTTCATCAGCATGTCGTATTCATAATCGGAAATTTCCGGATCATCCATGTTATAGTAACGATTATTGTGATAATTGATCTGCGTTTTTAACGTTTCTATCCGTTTTTGCGCGACAGCGTATTCCATATTCGATTATCATTCCTTTTTTCTTGTTTCTATTCATAATATAAACTGCTTGTAAGTAACTCGAAGTGATACTCTTAATTTTTGCTCTGAATAAATAATGTAATAAATGAATAAATCATAAATGCAAAATCCAGGTAGATCACATAAGAAGCATAACCCATGCAATAAAAGCCGCTTTGATAGGTCGACATAGTTGATCCTATCCAAGGTGAGCAGAAACCGACGATTGCTGATTCGATGGAATAAGGCAATACCACAATGATAAAGAAGGAAAACAAAAAAAGCAAAACTCCGACAGAGAATGCCGGATGTCGAATGGTGCAAAAAGACAAGGCACAGACGATTATCCACAAGGAAAGAACAAAATACGGTTGAATCGTGCCGAACTTTGGACTGAAAAAACCAGTAAAA
Source organism: uncultured Eubacteriales bacterium (assembly GCA_959605275.1). Lineage (GTDB taxonomy): Bacteria > Bacillota > Clostridia > Oscillospirales > Ruminococcaceae > HGM13222. The sequence goes on from CAUHFD010000060.1 coordinate 8,881, forward strand.
ACTTGATAGAAATTTTTTCCTTCTCGAAATGGAAGAAAGCTACTGTAAAGAATGAAAATAAATAGTAAACTGTGCAGGAAAAAATTTATAACACTTACTATTTTATATGCTGTATCATGCTTTTTCATATTCGTCACCTCTTTACCACTTATTATAACACAAAATCCTATTATTTACCATTTGAAAATGAAATTTATTGATTATATAAATACAGCTTTCGTTGTTACACGAAAGCTGTATATTTCGGAGTTATCGTTTGAATAATACATCTTTTTCTGTTTTGGACTTGGGTGCTTTTTCAAAAGAGATAGCGTCTTCTACCTCCAATAGGTCATCAAGGGTATACGAAAAAGCTTTGCTGTCGGGCAGTATTGCTTGCTGTTCAATCTCAAGCTGCTCCTGCCGGGATTTCATTTTTATATGTAACAGGAGAGTGATTGCCAGTAATAATAAAGTAATTGCGCCAACAGAAATATAAAAAGATATCCGATTATTTCCGGATTGGAAAAAAAGCACCGCTTTTCCCAGATAACTGATTTTATTTGTTGCTTTTCCGATTACCACAATGTCATTGATGGCAAGAGCAGTGTTATGACCGGCTTTGTCGCTTAAAGAAATCTCATCCGCATTGATTTCTTCGATTTTGCCGAATTGTACTTCCTGTTCATTGGCGGAAACAGGATAGTAGCATAGAAAATCACCTAATTTTATTGCGGTGATAGAGGTGGGTTTCACAATAATAATATCGTCTTTGTTCATTACCGGTTTCAAGTTGTTGTTTGTGTTAATGTAAAGATGATGCCCGAAGATAAGCTTGTCCTGTTTTACATTATGTTGAAATAATACGGAAAATAGCATTAGTAAGGCACAAGCAGAACAAAACACGATAATAATAATATTTATTGTCGTCAATAATACCTGAAGTCCTTTAGAACTGCTTTTCATGCTGATATATCATACCTTTCCGGATAAAATAAATATGCCATTTGTCAGCAGACGGTGTTTTGGTTCGACCTTGCCACAAAATACGAAACCGTGCAAAGCCCTGTTCGACTTGTAGCTAGCATTAAAATTTAAGATTTCGTGTATTCCAAGGTTATTATAATGCAAACAACTCGCGTAACGGAGTGAAGCGGCATAACAATGTTCTTGAGAATACTAGAAATCTATGATTTCGTGTATTCCAAGGTTATTATAACGTAATTGTCATAAGATGGCAAGATACATCAGTGAAAATTTTTCATTTATTATTTTATTTTGCCTATATTGTATCGACATCATTTTAATCGCTGTTGATAAATTGCCTACCAAGGATGGACAACCGCTGGCAAAATAAACGAAAAGCGAATTTCTCAAATAAGTCATTGAAAAACAGACAATCTACTGATTTCATTGGAAACCGGTAGATTGTCTGTTTTCTTTAGGTTGCAATGGTTTTATAAAAGCATTTAATGACAATAATAATGATATTTAAAATATTACTAAAGAGCAGACTAAAACAGTTTTTAGTCCAATATTTGACCGTCAGTCGAGATGGTTACTACCTGCCAAGGAATGAATTTGCCGCTTGCCTGCAAAGCATGTTTTACTGCGTTTTCAATTCCCCCACAGCAAGGAACTTCCATTCGAACGACTGTTACGCTTTTAATTTCGTTATTTGCTAAAATCGCCGTCAGTTTTTCAGTATAATCTCCTTCATCTAATTTGGGACAGCCGATAAGTGTAATATTATTTTTGATGAACCGGTTGTGAAAATCTCCGTAAGCGTAAGCTGTACAATCCGCAGCAATCAGCAGATTGGCATTTTGGAAATAAGGAGCATTGACAGGTACAAGCTTAATTTGTACCGGCCATTGGGAGAGCCGGCTGGTTGTCGGTGTAGTTGTTTCGGAACGATAGGGTTGATGATGAATCGTTTTGGATTGTGTGCCGGGGCATCCGCAGGGGAGTTTTTCTGTATGATTTTGTTCCTTATTTGCTTTTACTGCCGCTTCATCATATGCCGGGGCTTCACGTATCTCAAAACGAATGGCTTCGGTAGGACATGCAGGCAAGCAATCTCCAAGTCCGTCACAGTAATCTTCACGCATTAGTTTCGCTTTACCGTCTATCATAGCGATGGCGCCTTCATGACAGGCAGCAGCACAAGCACCGCAGCCGTTACATTTTTCTTCATCAATTTTAATTATTTTTCTTAACATGTTTTATACTCCAATATTTATTTTTGGTGCTCTCAAAATTATTTGTTTCACCGTTCTTGACTTCATGAGCTTAGTTTACTATAATAATCATAAATAGTATGTTGGAAATCCAACAAAAGAAGGTAAAAATGAAAAAATATAATAAAATTCTTTTGCAGTCACCGTTGTTCGCTGATATACACGAAGCTGATTTTGCGGAAATGTTGAACTGCCTGGGAGCCAAGGTCAAAAATTATACAAGAAACCAATCGATATTTGTTGAAGGCGAGCCGGCAACATCAATAGGGGTTGTGCTGTCCGGAGAGGTACAAATCATAAAAGAGGATTATTATGGTAATCGCAGTATTGTTGCGCTGATAGAACCGGCACAAATTTTTGCCGAAGCATTTGCATGTGCCCAGATTAAGACACTTCCCGTAAGTGTGATCTCTGCCTGCGACAGTGAAGTGATGCTGGTTGATTGCGAGCGCATTATGACCACTTGTGTAAGTTCATGTGAATTTCATAATCAGCTAATCCACAATCTTTTACGTGTAGTTGCTATGAATAATATTCTGTTAAATCGTAAAATTGAGTTGATTTCAAAGCGTACAACAAAGGAAAAATTAATGGCTTATTTGATGTCGGAAGCCAAGCGAGCCGGCAGCAATTTTTTTACTATTCCTTATAATCGTCAGGAACTTGCTGATTATCTTGGGGTTGAGAGGAGTGCGATGTCAGCTGAACTTGGTAAATTGCGGGATGAAGGACTGATTGAATTTCAGAAAAGCCAATTTAAAATGATATGATTTTTTAAAATGTCTTATTGAGACATTTTATATATTAGAGTACAGCAGCCTATTTTTATTGATTATACACATTTTCATTTGCTGCAGTAACGAATATAAAATATTTTATAGCCAAACTTTTTTTTCTTGAGATATCCCATAAACTGTGCTATACTGATATGCGGTGGGATGATCACCAGCATATGTATGTGGTTCGGGCAAGCTTCTGCTTCGATATTCTCTACGCCCTTTTGATCACACAGCTTTCTCAGTGTCTCTCCTATATCTCTTTTGATTTTTCCATATATCTCTTTTCGCCTGTACTTTGGCGCAAAGACTATATGGTACTGACATCTGTACTTTGAGTGCGCACTACTTTTTATTTCATTATTTTCTTTCATTTGAAAAACCTCCTGTATTTTAGTAATGAGGTCGCCAAACCACTACTATTATACACGAGGTTCTTATTATTTTTTAGCCTTTCGGCTCGCATCAAGCTCGCCTTTCTTTTTGTAGCTCTGCTCTTTTTTTCTTTCTTCGGTAGAATCGAGGGGTTATTTCCACGTCGAAAGACACCCAAAAATATCCCGGTTTCAAAAGGAAACCAGGATAAAAATCTGTATATTCGCTTATTCAGTTGCATCAAATTCTTTATCTTCAGGTATGCTTGGAATAATAAATTTTTTGTTGGTAACCGCAATAGCAAGGCGTGTCTTGTTGGCATAGCCTGTTTTGGATAAAATATTTGAAATATGGTATTTCACGGTTCTTTCCGCAATATCAAGCGCCTGTGCAACTTCGCTGTATTCCAAACCGTCGCAGACAAGCCGCAGGACTTCAATCTCTTTTGCTGTCAGATCGGTGCTTTCGGCAAGTCCCAGCTTTACTTTCGGCGTTTCACCGGGAAAAAGGTGCTCCCCAGCCATGGTACGGTCGATCACATCGATCAGTGTTTCCGGACTGATGTCCTTGTACCAGAAGCTGTCCACGTTGGCGGCTCTGGCTCTGTCCAGATAGCTTACCTCTACCATGGAAGTGACGATAATGATTTTAATGTTGGGAAATGCCACTTTTATCTCGGCGGCAGCTTCAATGCCATCCTTATTTCCGATGGTACATACGTCCATCAATATCAGGTCAATAGGCTGCTGCTTACAGATAACAAAGGCGACATCAGCGCCGTTTACGCTGGCAGCAAGATCATATTTCCCGCTATC
>CAUHFD010000061.1 GCA_959605275.1 uncultured Eubacteriales bacterium
TATAACCATACTCATCGCCGCTGAACATCACTTGCCAGATGAGGTAAACATTACCGGAAATCGAGGGCGCATAAAAAATCAGAGTGACAAACGCACGTAATTTTGGCTTTAATTCATTAATAAACCAGGCAAACAACATACACAGCAAATAGCTGCCCGGTCCCAAAATAACAGCGAGAACAATAGTGATCTGTACGCCTTTCAAAAAAGTAGCATCATTAAAAAACAGGCGCGTGTAATTATCCAGACCGATAAATTTTGGGGGTTCTAAAATATTAAAGGAAGTAAAACCTAAAAATAATGACACCAAAACCGGCATAACAACAAACAGAAAAAACAACAGGAGATACGGCATAATAAACAGATAAGAAATCTTGCTTTTCTTCATCTGTTGCCAAATGTTTTCTTTTTTATCCTTAGCCGGCAATGCTGCGGATTTTCTCATAAAAAACCATACCTTTCTAACCGGTCCGCTAAACCGCACTTATTTGAACCGGGACAGATTGATCACCTGTGAAAACGGCGAAACTATTGGATGCCGAATTCTTCTCGTTTCCGTTTTAACTCACCGTTAAGCTCATCCACATAGTCAGACAGAACCTCAACCGGATTTTCCGCCATATTCTGTGTGCCGGAGCTGTTATATACACGGTTGACCGCGAAATTAAGCACCCTGGAAAGATAATAGCCGCCTGGCACTTCCGGAATCGCCTTAACGTACTCAAGTTGTTTTTGCAGACTTTGTGCCTCTGTGCTGCTCCATGTCATACCAGTCAACGCTTCCATATTCGCAGTGGGTTGCTTTGCAGCAGGACCGAGCACAGTTTCCATCTCCTTGGCAAATTTACTCTGAATATCCGCAGAGGTCCACCATTTCAAAAATTCCCATCCCAAATCCTGTTTCTTGCTGGTAGTTAAAATCATGTCATTCATGCCGGTACCGACTGAAATATTTTCCACTGTACCATCGCTCTTTTTCTTTCCCGGTATCGGTATAAATTTCCATAATCCTTTTATTTCAGGCGCAAATACAGTAAGCTGATTATACATCGTATAGTCCTGAATACCGCAAGGCATTTCTCCCGAACGGAAACGATTGGGGAAATCATAAGTAATCGGCAGATCGTAAAGCGTAAACATCTCGGTAAATTCTACAAAAGAATTCAGACATTCGTTGGATTTCAGATTCGTTTTTTCGCCTTCATTCATATAAAGCTCGCCGCCGTTCTGATAAAGCAGCAACGAATATCCATTGATATCTTTAGGAAATGCCATGGTTAAATTTTTGCGTTGGAGATCGGGAATCATCTCGATGATATCTTCCCAGCTTTTCGGCTCCTCAAATCCCAATTCCTCAAAAATATCGGTACGGTAAAAAAACATAAGAAAAGTAAACGTCTCAGGCAAGGCATACGTCTTGCCTTTATAAGTGTAAGGCTCTATAGCTGCCGGATGAAAGCGTTTTGCTATCTCATCAAAGTCTGGAAAGGCAGAAAGATCAACAGCAGCATTACGCACCGCATAATTGATCGGTTCCGAGACAGGGTTATTAAGCACCACGTCAGGACCGAGTCCTGCAAGAACGGATTGCAGCAAAGTGCCGGAAGCAACCAGCTCCAATTTAACAGATGTTTTGTATTGCACCGCAAAATCGGTATCAATCAGTTGACGTAAAATTTCTGCTTGGTCGCGCCCTGTCTGCATCCAGACCTTCAGCGTGTTCTTATAACCGGCGTCAGAAATCTGTCCGACTGAGCTGTAATCCGTCACAAAGCTGGCAAAAAAGCACTCTATTCCAAATGCCAGCCGATCGAAAAAACCTTTATCTGCTGCCGGAACCTCTTCATCCTGCGGCACAAAATAAATCCGATCGATTTGCAGCGGTTGCTCGGTAGCGCTTAAAAGCCATGTGCCGAGGGAACCGATATTTGATTTAAACTGTTCCAGATATTTGGCAATCGTTTCGGGCTCACGTGACATCCGATCGAGCTGAAAAATTAGTTTCTTAATAATGGAAGTATAACTGCCGTCAACACCCACCTGTGCATCAATTTCATCCACCACATTCTGCAGTACTTTGCACTGATAAGCGAGTTCCTGAATTTCCTCAGGAATTAAAGCTTTAAAGTTATAATCCCGATAAATATCCGGTGATGTACCGGATATCATGATAATTTTGCGGTATATAGCATTCAACTTTGATAAAGATGACTGTATTTGACCAATAACCTCGGCAACATCGCCCATAATCACTTCAAGCGTCAACGTATGTTGCCCGGCTTCCAAATAAAACAGATACGGTTCTTCGCTGCCAAGCGGCGCAAGCTGCCAACCGGAATCATAGTTGAAACGCAGAGATGCCGCCTCTTGAAACGGAACTTTCTCATCTATCAGCAATCTTCGACTGGTAAAAATACCATCTAATATATTCTGACGAAATCGAGGCGCTATTTGGTATAGTCCGCTGTCTTTTACTTCAAATGTCCATGTGATCGATTCATGAATCCGTTTCCAACTTGTTCCTCCTACCGTGTTTAGCTTTTGCTGGGTGGCGGATTGCGGATAGGTTGCAGGAGAACTTCGATCAGAAGTAGGCAAAATCGACAAATCACTTTTTTCTGTCAAAGCCTCTCCTTCAATAAAAGATATATTTGTTTTCGGAGCAGATGCCCCGTTTTTCTTATAAGCAGTGACGTATTCTTGATATGTAGGAAGTTTTTCGGGCGCGGACAAACGGATTTTTTCAATTGCAACTTTGCCGCGTACACCGGTCAAACGCAAAGTATGCGTTCCTTTTTCAAAGGCAAATATAAAAGGAGAGCTGACATATCCGGTAGCGTCCCGTAACGGAACTTCATTCCATTGAAAAATTTCAGTAACCTCAGGTTTAATATCATTGCCGGCAATATTGGTTTTTATTTCCCCGCTTTGCACATAGGTGCGTTTTAATGCAAGCCCAGATAATTCTTTAAACAGAACAGAATCGTCAATCATCGCATTGATTTCTATGTCTCCGCTGGAAAAACTTGCCGCTGCATAAGTCAAATAAATGTGGTATAATCCATCTTGAGGTATATCAAAGCTCCATTCGGCAAAACCGCTGTCAGATATAACCGTACATCTTTTCCCCGACAGTTCGTCGTTTGATCCCACCGATGTATTTTCGGATTTTTCCGTCGGTAGCTCTAAGATGATGTCAGCAACATCAGTGTTTGTTATTTGATAAGAAGCGACATACTCCAGATAATTTACTTTTCCGAGGCTTCCGTCTTTCGATTCCGGCTCAGAAGATAAGTCGGACTCTGCCGAAGTTTGCTGTACGGCAAAAACATATCCGGTTGTCGGAACGAGCATTGTAACAGCCAGTAATATAGAAACGAATCTCTTTTTATAGGCTGACCATTTGAGCATTTTCAAGCCCTCCAAATTGTATAATATCTATTTGACATATAAAATATATCATTTTTTTGCATGTAAGTCAATAGGATTTTTTATATTTGAATTAATTATTTTTTGTACAATTGCCATTTTGCTAATTAAAATTGTTGTTTTTTAACAATTTTTAATTTAAATATATTACGTCTATAAATATTTATTTGGTTTTGATATATTTTTTTGCTTTCGATTTAAAAAACAACTTGACAATATAAATGCTTTTTGATATAATTTAAGCAAGCAAAAAGCTGACAAACTACTTTTTTGAATTATAAAAATTGGAGGAATTGCTCATGAACAACAAAAAAAGAGTAATCACATCTATGTTATGTATGGCACTCATTTTGAGTTTCTTGGCAGGCTGCGGAGGAGACAAAAAGCCCGTGTCAGAATCCAGCAATGCATCTTCTGTTTCCGAAAACGCAAACATTGACGAAACATCCAGTGAAGAAAATGTATCCGGAAACATAGAATCTGCGGAATCAAATGTATCTGCTGCCGATACATCAAATCCCTCTCAGACAAGTGGTTCTGCCCAAAAGCCCAGCGCTTCCAGCAGTGCCGCAAACAACAACAATGATCCTACTAAAAACGTCGATTTAAAAGGTGCTACTATTATAATTGCTACAAATGACAAAGAAATATTCGGTACCAAAAAGGGCACCAAACGTCAAAATGCTATCGCAGAACGCACAAGTCTATTAAAAAGCAAGCTGAACTGTGAAATCAAAGTAGATTACAGAGCGGATGCCGAAGCGTTGTATCAATCAGCATTTACGACAATCTCTTCCGGAAAAAAATTTGCTAACGGGATCATTCCGAATACATATAAAGTCTGTGCATATTTATCCTCCAATATGTTAGCTCCGCTCAACAATGTTCCCGGACTGGACCTGAATAAATCATATTGGCAATCTGCTGTTACGGGCATCGCCTCATACAATAACAATGTTTATTTTGCTGCAAATCCAGCCAACGAACATTTGTCTATTTCAACCGTTATGTTCTTTAATAAGAAATTGGCAAAAGCCATCAATTGGGATCCTTATGCAGATGTGAAAGCAAATAAATGGAATTTTTCTAAACTGAAAACAGTAGCCAAACAAGCGACTGTTGATCTGGACGGTAAATCAGGCATGTCTACAGCTGACCAGTGGGGATTGGCACAGACAGATCCGGGAACACGCGGTATGATGGCGCTGGTTACCGGTGCCGGTTTAGAGATGATCAAAGGAACAAAAGGTAAATACACCTATAACATGGATGACAAAAACATTATCAATACAGTGAATTTCGGAAAAGCGCTATTCGTAGATGACAAAGTCAATTATCGTGGAAAATCAGACTCCGATATGGTCAACCTGTTCACGTCAGGACATGCATTGCTATTATCCTCACCGTTGAGTGATGTGGAAAAAATAACAAACATGGAAGATGACTTCGGTCTGATTCCTTTCCCGCACAGTGATTCAGCCAATAAATATGTCAGCAATATAGACTGGAATGCCAGGGTGATTATGGTTCCCAGAAACATTAAAGGTCAGGAATTAGAAAACACCGGAAAATTTCTTGAGGCTTTTGCTTATCTTGCTCAGGACACCAGTAAAGCAATCAAAAAAGAGTATGGAGACCGTCATTTCCGCGATGACGAATCCGGAGAAATGCTTTCTCTGATTGAAGCAAACTTAAAGTTAGACGCCGCACAAATATTCGGCGGTTCCAGCTTCTGGTCCATTCACGAAGGAACCTTCCGCGTGTTTTACAGCGCAATTGACGAAAACAAAAATCCGCAATCTGTGGTAGACGCCAACAAAAATGCCGCAATCGAGGAACTGAAAAAGCAGCTTGCAAAAATCAAATAAAACGAACGTGTCACAGCCTGATGCAAAGTTTGCTTCAGGCTGTATTATCAAAAATTTTAGTACCTTGTGAAAGGAAGTAAGGCTTACCAATGAATCAATCATTTTGTTTCAGCGGGCGCGATGATTTTGTTTGGGGCATTTCCGGCCATAATAAAAGCTACGCCGCCTATCCGGAGTGTTTTTTAGAAGAACAGATAAAAAAAGCAGCTGGACTCGGCATCAACGTTTACAGATTGAATTTTTCACCTGAGACGCCGGAGGATTTTACCTATCTCGATAACGTATTAGATTTGTGCGATAAATATCAAATCAAGCTCTTTTTAATATTGTATGATCGAAGATTCACCGAGGATGGCGATACGCCGGACGAACTCTACCGAAAAGTAAAAGCTGTAAGTACACGTTATAAGGGTCGCATCCCCATATATCAAATCTCCAATGAACAGGATCTTGCCTGCCTGGATCCCAACGTAAAACATCCTGACGGAGACAAACCGGAAGATTATTCCGCTGAGGCATATATGATCGCTCGCGAATCCATGCGCGCAATCCTTCGAGGAGTAAGAGACGGTGATTCTCAAGCAAAAACCGTTATTAATTTTTCATGGAAACATTGCGGCATTCTTGAAATGCTTTCATCAGATGGATTGGACTGGGACGTCAATGCAATAGATTGGTACTCTGATATGGACAAAGCAGCCGATGTTAACACCGTGCTTGCGCGGTTGTTTGTTTTGCCTCAGCAAGAAATTTATGTCGCCGAAGGGAACCAATGGGGCGGCGATTATATTGAGGACGAGCGTGCGCAAGCAAACTATTTGCTGGAAGCAATGAACCGATTTTACAACCATCCTGATCACAGAATAAAAGGATACATGATCTATGAATTGTTGGATGAACCTGCTCTGGAAAAGGGAGAAGCACATTTTGGCCTGTTTTTGAACGACAAAGACGGAAATATCGGGCGTCCTAAAATAGCTTATCATGAGATCGCAAAATATTTAAATAATACTAAAATCTGATTGAAAGCTTTCATTAGATTTTAGTATAAATAGGCAATTATCCAACTTGCACGAAAGGCGGAAAATCAATGAATTTGATTCGATTAAAAAAGTGGGTTAGCGGCTTGCTGGCAGCAATGATCTTTTGTTTTTCCCTTCCGGTCTCTGCGGCAGGAACCAGTCTGACCGAACGTTCAGACTTCATATGGGGTGTCAACGGACATAACCGAATGTATGAAGCGTATCCGGAAAAATACGCAGAAAAGCAAGTAAAGCTTGCCGCAGAGCTGGGCGTAAAGCTTTACAGATTCAATTTTAATCCCAAGACGAGTGACGATTTAGAGTATCTGCATTATATGGTCTCTCTATGTGAAGCCTATGGCATGGATATGATGCTGGTAATGGATGACGCCGGACTGTTTCCGGATAATCCGCAATACAGTAAATCAAAAGAAAATGATTATATTGAAGCGTTAACCGGCCGAGCTACTATGATCGCTTCCCTATTCAAAAACAGAATTAAATATATTCAGGTTTTTAATGAGCTTGATATTCACTGTCTGGTTGCAGGAAGCGGTGGAAACGGTGATCATATAGATCAATATAATAAAGATTGGCTGCAAATTTTTGCCAAGCGTACCAAGGCAGTCGTCGATGCCATCAAGGCAGAAGCTCCGCAAATCAAAACTTGTGTCAATATCAGTTATGTCCATACCGGATGGTTTGATTATCTTGCCAGTTATGAAGGCGGCGTTGATTTTGATGTAATCGGACTGGACTGGTATTCCGATATGGGAATTCTGCGCGTCATTTTGAATAAACTGGCAACCTATTCCCAGAAAGAAATTATCGTTTGTGAAACAAATATCGTAAACGGTGAAAACGGTAACGATGGTGCTTATCTGGAGCAAGTCATGAACGAGGCATATAATCATAGCTCCGGTAAAGTAAAGGGGATGTTTTTCTACGAGCTGTTAGACGAATTGAATTATCAAGACAGGGAAAGGTACTATGGATTGGTAAATTGTGAACGGAACGGAGAAATCGGCACAGTAAAACCGGCGTATACCCGCGTTCAAAAGTTGTTGGGAGGAAAGTCGCTGCCTCTGTTGAATGTAAAACCAACGCCGCTGTTTTCTGATGATGATCCTGATGTCTCTTCCGAGTCACTTCATAATTCGTCCTCCAAACCGGTGTCTTCATCAAGTAAAGTGTCCTCTCAAAATATCGGATCGGTTACCTCAAAAGCAACATCAGAAGTTACGAACTCCGAAAGCATTGTTTCGGAAAATCAAGTTTCCTCAGAACCTGCGTCTTCTGAAGAAATATCTTCCACATCTTCCGATACTCCAACAGAAATCAAAGAGGAAGAAAACGGGTTTCCAATATGGATTTTCATAATCATTGCTGCTATTCTCGCTTTGGGCGGAGCCGGATTTGCGCTTTGGTGGTTTGTAATTCGCAAAAAACAATAGTATAAAAACAGCTTCGCTTGTTTATGCGAAGCTGTTTTGCTATATTTATGCTCACTGAACAATTCAAAAACAACGGCAAAATGCTTTGCTATCGTTGTTTTTGAATTGTTCAGTGCAAGGTTTTGGATTGCGTTTTGTGAAAACCTTGTACTTTGTATTTCGATTTTATTCTGAAATCGAAATCTGTACTTGCATCAAGAAATGTCTGCACCAAGAAAAATCTGAAATTTCGTATTTTCTCTTGATTTGTTCAGTAGACATTATTTATATTTACAAATATTGTTTAATTTCTATTTGCTATATATTTTATTTTATGATATAATATAAATATAGCAAATAAGCAGCAAGGAGGACCCATTTTGGAAACAAATTATCAGCCGCTGTATCGAAGAATATATAATGATATTCGCGCACAAATTGTAAATGGTCACTTAAAGGTAGGGGATAAAGTTCCCACCGAGTTTGAACTAATGGACAAATATTCCGTGAGCCGTATTACAACAGCTCGCGCATTAAAGGAGCTGGCAAATGACGGTTTTATTCAGCGCACGCGAAAAAACGGTTCTGTGGTAACACAATACGATGATACCAAACAGACTACAAATGCCGATATTCCCGAAGCTGCGCCATCTTCCTCATTCCGGCATATTCCTTTGTTGATGCCTTTTGCTCCTTCCGTAGGCTTTGACATATTAAGCAGTGTTTATCAAGAGGCGCAACGACGTCAATATCTGATTACCCTATATAATTCAGAAAAGCGGCTGGACAAGGAATACGAAAAATTGCAGGAGATTTCCAAACTGGATATCGGCGGATTGATTTGTATGCCGATTGAAAGTTATCAAAATCTATCCTTTTATAATCATTTTAAACATAAAGGTATTCCGATTGTATTTGTAGACCGAAGACTGCCCTATATTGACATTCCATATGTAGCCACAGATAATTTTCGCGCCATGTATCAACTTACAGATTGGCTGATCAATCAAGGACATCGTCAAATCGCTTTTTACTGTTATGATTTAAATATATACAATGAGCAATTACGTTTCAGGGGATACATTGCAGCATTAGAAGATCATGGCATTGAACTAAACAGTCAATATGTTGCAGAGTTAAACACCAACAAAATGAGTGATATCATGCTTCAGGAAGGAAATGAAGAAGCAGACAAGCTGGTCAACGAATACCTCAGCTATATTATGTCGCTGCCTGTACCGCCTACAGCACTGGTTTGCGCATTTGACCTGCTGGCTGCCTATGTTGAGAAACAAGCAAATCTGCTGAAAATTTCTATTCCAAACGATCTGTCTGTCACAGGATTTGATAACAACTCTATTTGCAGTCATTTGGAAGTTCCGCTCACCAGTGTTGCACAAGATTATGACGCTATCGGCAAAAAAGCAGTTGAAATCATTGAAATGCTGATTGCAGGAGAAAAAGTAAATGCAGAATACTTGATGCCATCCACAATCGTACAGCGCGCTTCCGTGAAGTGTATTGTGTAATCCTATCCCTGACACTTAATACAATATTTCATATGTCAGATAAACGCTGTGTTGATTTCAACAAAATATGATCTTCTCTCCGTCAATTCATAAATTGACGGAGAGTTCACTATATCAGAACCAATAACTTGCGAAGACGCTTTTAACATGCAACACACAACTCTCCCGAATTACAACATTTCCGATTTGCTCTGCATAACAACACTCGGGAATAAAGGAAACCTCTTGTATATATTACATTTTATCCTAACATAGATTGACGTATTTCAAATGGTTGGAGAATAAAAAATGGGAAAGCATCAGTTTCGGGCAGAATGGATCTGGGAAAAAGAAAATACAATTCCGAATGAGATGGTCGTATTCCGAAAAACATTTTTGTTGGATCAAGTTCCGAACACTGCAATATCATACGCAGCTACAGGCACTAAATATTGGCTGTTCGTCAACCGAAAAATGGCAGTTTTTGAAGGCGGCTTGTTCCGGGAGCCCATTTCAGTGAATTGCCTGCCCAAAGCTTAAATGCAATTAGTGAAATGGGATTCATAGCGGAATATTACCGTTATACCGGCGATGCTGAAGTTTTGTCATGGGCATTCGAGCCGGCTGCACGTTACTTAATGTCATGGGATCTCAACGACGACGGATTGGTTGTCGGGCGAAACGGAAACTGGAGATGGTTTGACCACCTGTACAATGTAGATGAAGATGTGCTGGAAAACGCATGGTATTACTCCGCCATAAAATTTTCACAAGAAATGGCAGACATCTTAGATGACCACCGTTTTGATTCCTTCCTACTTGGACTATAGTCAATAAAGTGGACAAGTAAAATTACATCGGCAGGAGATTTTCTGCTTGATTGGGAGATAATCCGTGGTTATGGAAATGGAGACGGATAGAATTATAGAAACCGGCGATATAGGAAAGCAGGCTTTGTTTTAACTGCGCTACAGTTTGAAAAGAACGCCTGCCCAGTTCTTCTTTCTTCAAGTATTTAAAGAAGCACTCCATGACGGCGTTGTCATAGGGATGTCCTTTGGCAAAAGAAGACTGCACCATATGCAATTTGTTCAGTTCCCTGCGGAAATCGGAGGATGTAAATTGAGAGCCTCTGTCTGAGTGGAATATGACGCCTTTTGACACGCCTCGGTATTGTACGGTACAATGGCAAGGAAACGGTCAATTTTACTGCCAACTCAACAGGCAATCACTTTACGGGCATACAAATCCAAAATGACGCAAATATAGTAAAAGCGTTTACTGACACGAATATAGGTGAACTCGCAAACCCAGACCAGATTAGGTACTTTCTGGTCAAACTGCTGTGCAAGTAAATTGCTGCAAATATCATTCTCTTTTAGATTAGGACCGGTTTTACCGTGCTCATTTTAGGGAGATTCATCTGCTTCATCAGACGGTACACTCGACCCTCGCTGATGGATATGCAATGATCACGCGCAAGGCAGATTTGGATCTTACGGGCACCGAGACGCTTGTCAGACACAGCATAGATCTCTAAAATCTTTCGCTTGATTGCTACATTCTCTTGTTGTCGGTTGGAAGGCTTCCGGTTGAGAAACTGATAATATGTACTCCGGTTGACATTCAGGACTCGGCAGAGGATGGAAATACGATGCTGACCGGACAGTGCCCGAATGGCTTCTAATCTCTATCTGAGTGTGGCGTGAAGATTGCAACGGCTTTTTTAAGATCAGGTTCTCCTCTTCCAGTTCAGCGTTGCGACGTTGGAGCGCCTTGACACGTTGGGGGTAAGTAGTGTGTCGTCATCCACTTGCACCAGCGAATATTTTCTAACCCAGTTGGAAAGGGCGGAAGAGGAAACGCCGTATTCTTTCTGAAGTTCAGAATAGGTCTTGCCGGATTGGTAAAGCGTTACAATGATTTTTTTGAAATCCTCACTGTACTTTTGGGGGCTGTTTTTGTTGGACATGTGTGTCATCCTTTCGTCCTTTTTTGCTTGTCTTTTATTTTATTACACTTATCCACTTTTTTAGTATACATCCAGACTGCACCACAAAAAATTACCCCCCGAGCGGAAGAAGAATCAACATCTCGTCATGGGCGGGATGTGACAGCCGAATGGCAGAAAGGAATTTTTTGGAGAAAAACAAATACAACATTGAAAGAGTAGAGTTTTATTACAACGGCGATACAGAGCAATTTAATCAGTTTTTATCGGCTACAATCCAGGACTACATTTGCGAGAGCAAGCTGTCGCCCGATTGTGACTTGATTGATAATTCCGCTTGATGTGTCTGGACTTGCGGCTAGGATTATGATATGTTGTGGTTGCCGCAAAGATACACAGGCGGATATTGCACATCTGCCAAGGAAAGGAAGAAAGGAATGATCATAATTTATGAAGGTATGGTTATACGCGAGATTGTCCCGCGATGAAGACAGCTAACTAAATTCTCTTACCAATCAGCAAAACATCCTGCGGGAGTATGCGGAGAAAAATAATTATGAGGTGATTGGTAAATCTGCCGATGACAATATCAGCGGTATGCACTTCAACCGCCCCGGAATTGAGGAAATCTACACCGCAGTTGAAGAAAAGAAAATCAATGCAGTTGTGGTCAAAGACCTATCTCGGCTCGGACATCATCGGACACAGACAGCAATGTTTATTGACTACCTACGTGAAAATGACGTTCGAGTATTATCCGTTACAGAAAACATTGACACAAGCAATGAAGATGACGATCTGATGGTAGGCTTCAAAGGAATATTCAACGATATATATGCCCGTGATATATCCAAAAAGATTCGTGCAAGATACAAGCAGAAGCAGAAAAACGGCATTGTATTAATTTCTCCGTTTGGTTACTTCAAGGACAAAAATACAAACGAGGTAATCATTGTAGAAGAACATGCTGAAATTATCCGCAGAATCTTTGACCTATATGTATCCGGCTACGGAATCAAGACAATTGCAAAGATATTCCATGCAGAGGAAATCAAATCCCCCGGATTTTATCAAAAGCAACTACTCGGCAAAAAACTCGGTTACAACAAGCCCGAAATTGCCCACAGATTCTTATGAGAAAACACCGCTGTCAAACGCATCCTACAAAACGAGTTCTACATCGGAGCGCTTGTATGCCACAAATCCTATACCAGCAAAATCAATCATATCTGGAAGGAGTTACCGGAACAAGAACATTTCCGTTACGAAAACACTGTGCCTGCTATCATATCCAAAGAGATAAGGGAGCAGGCACAATTTTTTATTACAAGCTAAGCCGAAACAAAATGTCAGAGCTTCCAGCGGAAAGTCTTTTCACAGATATGCGGAGCTTATAAAAAAGGGCTCTATAATAAAAGTTGGGGAAACCAAATAGAGCCTGCAAGAAAAAATAAAAA
>CAUHFD010000062.1 GCA_959605275.1 uncultured Eubacteriales bacterium
CCGGCAGCAAAACCCCGGTAAAAGGAAGCGGCAGGCAGGATATTACCGATTGAGGAAGGGCGGCACTGACTGTTCCGCAAGCGGCAATAATCATCTTAACATTTTGGCTGAGGAGAAAATTGATATCCTGACAGGCGTATTTCACAACAGTGTCACGCCCGCGCGTTCCATAGGGTACACGTCCCGTATCGCCGAAATAAATAATATCCTCATGAGGAAGAATTTTTTTTAATTCTTTGACTGTCGTGAGTCCGCCGAGTCCTGAATCAAATACGCCAATCGGTTTTGTATCCACTAAAATTCCGCCCTTTCTATTGCAGTAGTGATCAGTCTGTCAATCAAATCCGAATAGTTGACACCGCTGTATTCCCATAGTTTCGGATACATACTGATAGAGGTGAATCCGGGCAGGGTATTGGGTTCATTTAAGATAATTTCGTGATCCGGCGTAATAAAGAAATCAATTCTGGTAAGACCTCCGCATCCGAGCGCCTTGTATGCTTTGATGGCTGTTTCTTTCAGACGTTTCGTGTCTTCTTCGCTGATCCGCGCCGGGATATGCAGCTCTGTGGTGCCCATGATATATTTTGCTTCATAGTCGTAAAATTCATTGCAGGGAACAATTTCTCCAGGTTCCGCTGCTTGGGGATCTTCGTATCCCATAACAGCCGTTTCCACTTCGATACCGACAATTGCTTTTTCCACAACTACTTTTGTATCGTGTGAAAAGGCAATTTTAATTGCGTCCTTGAGCTGCTCTTCATTGGAAGCTTTGTTAATGCCGACCGAGGAGCCTGCATTCGCAGGCTTCACAAACATCGGGAATCCGAGCTTTTCCACCATTTGCGGTATCATTTGATCTAATTTGGAAATATCAGAACGATGAAGAGCGGTCCATTTCGCCGTTTTGATGCCGGCGTTGTCCAAAACAGTGTGAGTAAAAGCTTTGTCCATGCAAATGGCGGAAGATACCGTATCACAGCCGACAAATGGAATTCCGGCAATCGTGAAAAGTCCCTGAATGGTGCCGTCTTCACCGTTTTTACCGTGAAGTACAGGAAATACACAGTCAATATGGAGGATAGAGGTTTCACCGTCATCCATAATTTTGATTAGGCCTTTGTGGGTACGATCCGGGCTGATAATTGCGGTAGTGCAGTCAGGATGAGATTCCCATTCTCCGTTTGCAATCATGGAAACGTCGCCGGGAAAATAAAGCCATCTACCTTTTTTGGTAATACCGACGCAGATAATTTCATATTTATCTTTTGGAATTTGTTGTATGACAGAGGACGCAGACATCAGAGAAATATCATGTTCTGAGGAAACGCCTCCGAAAATTACACATACTCTAGTTTTTGCCATGATCATCGCCAAACCTTTCTGTAATAGGCAACATTGCCATCGGGTAAGTAAAAGAAATCAGATATATTAAAATTAATCTCCTTTATCATACCATAATTTAATTTGAAGTGCAATAAAAAAGACAGTGTTTTAGTTATATTTATGAGGTCAAGCTATAAAATATACGCGATTTTATTGCATATAAAAATATAATCCGTTATATTTTTCGGATGGGATTGAAAAATATTGACGGTATGATACAATAGTTTTACGAGCTGTCATCTTTAATTTGCAGGATGATACAATATTTGATTCATCTGCGGGGTATGAAACGCAGTGATCTTCAGTCTTTCACAGTCCGGTGGATTGTAAAAGACAATAAACCGTACAAAAGTTCAGAAAGGTATGGTTATAAATATGAAGAAAAATAGGGAAAAGGGCAGTATTTTAAAAGTAATTTGGTATTTATTGCTGTTTGTCATAGTTGTTGCTGCGGGAGTCGCAGCTATTCAATATGCGCCTCATTTAAAAATGTTTTTAACATCTGAAGAAACCATCATCAAGTTGGAAAAAATGATTGATTCCTTTGGTGCCTGGGGGATTGTGATACTGCTTTTACTGCAGATTGTTCAGGTGTTTGTGGCGCTGATCCCGTCTGAGCCGATTGAGATTGCGGCGGGAATCTGTTACGGCGGCTTGTGGGGATTTGTGCTTTGTGTGGTAGGCGTTTTATTGGGAAGTTTTGGTGTATTCAGCTTGATTAAGCGCTTCGGAACCCCTTTTGTTCATAAATTGGTCAGTGAGAAAAAGCTGAAGGAATTTCATTTTTTAAAAAATGCCGAACGGATGGAAATGATAACTTTTATTTTATATTTTATTCCGGGATTGCCAAAAGATGTATTCACATATTTTGCCGCTTTGACACCGCTGTCAACCAAAAATTTTCTTATCATCTCTATTATTGCCCGTACACCGTCTATCTTAATTTCTACCATAGCAGGGGCACAATATATGGAAGGGAACTACGAAGTTACGGTTGTGTTATTTGCTGTTTTTGCGGCATTGGGACTGCTTGGTATGGGATGCTATAAGCTGATATCCAAACGATTGAACAAGCATAGCAAAGAAAAAGAGAATCCAAAGAAAACGGAGCGCTGAAATAGAACATGAGTGTCAATATATTTGAAAACAAAAATTTTACTGAGACCGAGCTGTTGCCATTGCAAAGCGATGATGGAATATTGGAAAAATATGAGTTTAAACGCTGTCAATTTAACGATTGTGATTTTTCAGGGATAATTTTGTTAAAATGCAGATTTGAACAATGTGATTTCAGCAGCAGTAATTTTAACGGCAGTGAGCTTATCATGTCTGCATTTTTGAATTGCAGATTTCGGTTTGCTTCCTTCTTTGCGTCCACGGTGAAAGAATGTAAAATGACCGGATCGGATTTCGGAGATGCAGATATCAATTGTATCAATATTGTAGGCGGAGATTGGTCCTATACTTCTTTAAAAGAACTGAATTTCAGTAAAATGGAGCTTTGCGACATTAATTTTGAGGGTGCAGACTTGACCGGATGTGTATTGGAAAAATGCCGTATTGACGGATGCAGTTTCTACGGTGCAAACCTGATGAACGCCAGCTTTAAAGGTTCGGATTTAAGGGGAAGCAATCTGACCGGTATTGAAGTTTTGGATGTGAATTTACAGCATACTAAGGTGGATTTAGAACAGTGTGTCTCCATTGCAAGTGGCTTGGGCGCGGTATACACACCGTGACAGTAAAAGCGTACACAAATTGATAAATTGCGTACGCTTTTACTATATTTCAATGTAGTTTCCAAGATATTTAAATTGCAATAGTTCGGCTGCAAGATCATTTAGCAGAGCGGAAACGTTTTCATCCTTTAAATTTCCGGTAAAATCAAGATAAAACATAATATCAAAATTCTTGTTTCCAATGGGTTTTGACTCTATTTTTTGCATATTGATTCCATAAACCGAAAATTTGGTCAGCATGCGATATAAAGTACCCACCGTGTGAGGAAGAGAAAAAGAAATAGAGATAATATTATCTTCCTTCGAATATTGCGGTTTTTTAGAGATGCAAATAAAACGGGTATAGTTTTCATCTATATTTGCAATGTGGTCGCAAAGGATATGCAGACCATGAATCTGTGCGCCCAGATCCGAACAGATGGCAGCAAAATGTTCTTCCGGATCGGATTGCGCCACATATTCGGCAGCAGCGGCAGTGTTGGAATAAGAGTGTGTTGTCAGGTTGTGCTGATGAATAAACGAGCTGCATTGTTGAATGCCCTGTTCGTGGGATAATACGCATTTAATGTCAGACAGTTGAGTGCCCGGTAAAGCAGCAAGGCAATGGTTTACCTTGATTTTTATTCGGCGTGCAATGTAAATATTATATTTCTTTAAAAGTTCGTATACCTCGACCACCGAGCCTGCATTGGAATTCTCAATCGGCAGAATACCATAATCCGCCTCTTCGTTGATGACGGCTTGGAACACCTCTTCAAAATGGCGGTAGAAATGAATGCGGTCCTCTTTAAAAAGAGTGCGAGCTGCAATATGAGAATAAGCTCCCGGAACACCTTGACAAGCAACTTTCACAGCAGTATCCGGGGAAAAAGGGCAGGAATGCTCCAAAAAAGGATTATCCGATTGTATTAATTTTTTTTGACTGCATTTACTGATATCCATGATGTTAGTGAAAAGCACTTTTTCTCCCGAAGCATATTCGGGAGCGGCGCGTTGGGTCACCCGGCGTATCACTTCATCTTCTCGGTTTGTATGTAATACCGGTAATTGATGCTGCTTTTTATAGGCGGCAACTGATTTCACGACATCCATACGCTGTTCAAACAAATCCTGGATTTGAATATCAATTTGATCGATTTGGTTTCTTAATTCTTTTAGATCCATGGTTTTATTCCTTTCTTTAGGAAAGAAACAGGAGCCCGCAGGCTCCTGAAATAGTACATGAGCGGGTGTGTTCATGCAGATATTATTTTATCAACAAGCTCTCGCCGGTCATCTCAGCAGGCTGTTCCAGTCCGAGAATATCCAACATGGTCGGAGCAAGGTCAGCCAGCTTTCCGTGTTCTTTTAAAGAGGCGTCGACGTTTACCAAAATCAACGGTACCAAATTGGTCGTATGTGCTGTAAACGGAGAACCGTCCGGCTCATACATCTGATCGGCATTTCCGTGGTCGGCAGTAATTAAAGCGGCACCGCCTTGTTTGAGAATAGCATCTACTGTTCTGCCTAAACAGGTATCTACTGCTTCCACAGCGGCTTTGGCAGCATCAAAAACGCCGGTATGCCCAACCATATCGCAATTTGCGTAATTGAGGATAATGACGTCATATTTATCCGAATGAATGCGGGCAACAACTTCATCGGTTACCTCATATGCGCTCATTTCAGGTTGTAAATCGTAAGTAGCAACTTTTGGAGAATTGATCAGCGCGCGATCCTCACCGGGAAAACTGGTTTCTACTCCTCCATTGAAGAAGAAAGTAACGTGTGCATATTTTTCTGTTTCTGCGATGCGCAGCTGAGTCAAGCCCTTATCGCTGATGTATTGTCCGAACGTATTGGTCAATGATTGCGGTTTAAAGGCAATGTCTACATTTGGCATGGTTGCGTCATACTGTGTCATGCATACGAAATAGACCGGTATTCTGCCGTCCCTTCTGGTAAACCCGTTAAAATCATCATCAACCAGAGTACGAGTAATTTCTCTTGCGCGGTCAGGTCGGAAATTAAAGAAGATCACACTGTCGTTGGTTTTGATGGTTGCTCCTTCTGTACAAACGGTCGGAACAATAAATTCATCGGTGATGTCGTTTACATACGACGTTGCAGCAGCATCTACCGGATCGGCATTCTGATTGCCTTCCCCGTAAACCATAGCGGCATATGCTTTCTCTACGCGATCCCAACGATTGTCACGATCCATTGCATAATATCTGCCGATCACAGTGGCAATTTTTCCGACTCCGATTTCCTCCAGCTTCGCTTGACAATCGGCAAGAAAGTCCTTGCCGGAGGTGGGGGGAACGTCCCTTCCGTCCATGAAAGCATGGATGTAAACTTCATTTAATCCGTTTTCCCGTGCCATTTCCACTAATCCGTAGAGATGTGCGTTATGGCTGTGAACACCGCCGTCAGACAGTAAACCCATCAGATGCAGGGCAGAATGATTTTTCTTGCAGTTTTCAATGGCTGCTTTTAAAGCGGGATTGGAGAAAAAATCACCGTCTTTAATGGATTTCGTGATTCTGGTCAATTCCTGGTAAACGATGCGACCTGCGCCGATATTGGTATGACCTACCTCTGAATTTCCCATCTGACCGTCAGGTAAGCCGACATCCATACCGGATGCACCGATTAAAGTATGCGGATATTTCGCAAACAGTGCATCGATATTAGGGGTACTCGCCGCTTTGATCGCATTACCGTATTCATTAGGATTATATCCAAAGCCGTCCAAAATAATTAGTGCCAAAGGTTTTTTCATAAAATAGCCAGCCTTTCTATAAAATCATCGGATAACAATTCGGCTATATGCTTACAAAGCAGCATATAGCCGGTGTCATTGTATGAAACGTCAGCAGTGATTATTTGCTTGCCGCATTCACGATGACTGAGAAGTCGGGAGCTTTCAGAGAAGCGCCGCCGATCAATCCGCCGTCGACATCGGGCTGAGCAAGTAACTCTTCCGCATTTTTAGCATTCATGGAACCGCCGTATTGGATAGTCATAGCGTCTGCTGCAGCTTGATCATAAATTTTTGCGACTGTGCTGCGGATGACACTGCAAACTTCGTTTGCTTGCTCTGCGGTAGCGGTTTTTCCGGTTCCGATAGCCCAAACCGGCTCATAAGCAATAATGACTTTTGCAAGGTCTGCCTTATCAACACCGTTGAGCGCAATTTTTGTTTGCATCGCAACGAGTTCTTCCGTAATACCGAGTTCACGGTCTTCCAACATTTCTCCGACACAGAGAATCACGTTCAGACCTGCTTCCAAAGCAGCGATGGTGCGTTTGTTAACGGTAATATCGGTTTCGCCGAAATATTGACGTCTTTCGCTGTGACCGATGACAACATATTCTACACCCATTTCCACCAGCATATCTGCAGAAACTTCACCGGTAAATGCGCCGGATTTTTCAAAATGGCAGTTTTGAGCACCAACTTTAATATTGCTTCCTTTTGCCGCTTCGAGGACCGTCTCCAAATTGGTGAAAGGAACACATACGACAACGCCGCAGTCAGCATCTTTTACCAGCGGTTTCAGCTCTTCTACCAAAGCTTTTGCTTCGGGACGGGTTTTATTCATTTTCCAGTTTCCTGCAATGACAGCAGCACGCAATTTCTTGTTCATTTTGTTACCATCCTTTTCGATTGATTTATATAACAGAATATTGGTTATTCTTTTCGGTACATGGAAATTTGTCCGTTACTTGATTTGAAAAGCAACGGACAAATAAAGGTCAATTATTTATCGTTTAATGCAGCAATACCCGGAAGTTCCAGACCTTCCAAAAATTCAAGCGATGCGCCGCCGCCGGTAGAAATGTGAGTCATTTTATCGGCAAAGCCTAATTTTTCGATTGCAGCAGCAGAATCACCGCCGCCGATGATGGAGATTGCACCGGATTCAGCCACAGCGGTAGCAATGGCACGAGTTCCGCTTGCAAAGTTTTCCCACTCGGAAACGCCCATCGGGCCGTTCCAAACAACAGTTGCCGCATTTTTAATTGCATCTGCAAACAGCTTTTCGGTTTCCGGACCGATATCCAACCCCATATAATCAGCAGGAATTTTATCCGCGGGAACTACTTTGAAATTGCAGTCAGGTTTGAATTCGTCGCCGACTTTGTTATCCACCGGCAACAAGAATTTGACGCCTTTTTCTTCTGCTTTTTTCATTAAATCGCGCGCTAAATCGAGCTTATCTTCTTCGCAGAGAGAAGTACCGATTTCGTATCCTCTGGATTTATTGAAGGTATATGCCATTCCGCCGCCGACGATCAAGGTGTCAACTTTGTCAAGCAAATTGGTGATAACGCCGATTTTATCAGATACTTTTGCGCCGCCCAAGATTGCAACGAAAGGACGTTTCGGATCGGAAAGCGCCTGTCCCATGATAGTGATTTCTTTTTGAATCAGATAGCCGCATACCGCAGGCAGATAATCGGCAACGCCGGCAGTAGAAGCGTGTGCTCTGTGAGAAGTGCCGAATGCGTCATTGACATAAATTTCAGCCAAGGAAGCCAGTTTTTTCGCAAATTCAGGATCATTTTTTTCTTCTTCTTTATGGAAGCGGACGTTTTCAATCAACATGATCTCTCCGTCTTTTAATGCAGCGGCTTTTGCCTGAGCATCTTCTCCGACTACATCAGAAGCCATTTCCACTTTTTGACCGAGCAATTCGGACAGTCTGGCAGCAATCGGTGCAAGGCTGAATTTCATATTAAACTCGCCTTTCGGACGGCCGAGATGAGAGCAAAGGATTACCTTTGCATGGTGATCAACAAGATATTTGATGGTTTTTAAAGATTCCCGAATACGTTTGTCATCGGTAATGACACCGTTATCCAAAGGAACGTTAAAATCACATCTGACTAACACTTTTTTGCCGGAAACATCGATATCCTCAATTGTTTTTTTGTTTAATGAGGTCATGTTGTTCATCCTTTCTTCCTTTTAAGGCAATTTTTATGAGGTCTTGCCTTAACAAAATATTGATAACTAATTTATGACAAAATATAATACTGAATTTATATAAGAAATTCAGTATTATCATACGCCAGCACTATTATTTTATACCAATCTATGAATTTTTTCAAGTGCTCGACAAAATTTTATCAAATTTCATAATAGGAGGTTGTTATCTTTCTCTTTTTTGTCCTTTTACGATAATTCCGACTACTTTCGGTCCTGCGTTAATCGAAATAGCGGCACCGGCATATGCTGCGTTGACCGGTTCATATTTAAATGCGGACACCACCTCTTTTTTCAGCTCTTCGTACTTGTCTTCCAGAGAGCCGCCGATTAAACAATAGTCTGTTTGCGGAATTTTGCTTTTTCCGGCGTGTTTAATCAGAGCGGGAATAATACTTTTATCTCCTCGTACTTTTTCTACGATTGAGGTTTCTCCGTCAATAATACTGATAATAGGACGTAAACCGAGGAGTTCTCCGACAAAGGCGGCAGCGCAGCTTACTCTTCCGGATTTTTTTACATAGTCCAAGGTGTAAGGGGCAAAGTATATTTCTACCGAGTCGAACCAATCTTCCAAATAGGCAACAATATCAGGTGCAGACATTCCTTTTTGCGCTTTTAATGCAGCCTGCATCACCGGATAGCCGTAAGCAATGGTATATGTCTTTGAATCTACCGGATAAATTTGAAATTTGTCTTTTGCCTCCGGATGATTTTCATAGAAAATATTTTTTGCCATGATTGAATTATTATAGGTGTTCGAACCGGTACTGTTGATAGCGACATAAATTAAATTCGTATATCCGTCTGCATATGCCTGCTCATATAATTCCTCAAACCGCATATGAGTAATTTGTGCAGTGGTTGGGATGGAAGTACAGGTGTCTAATAAATCGTAAAATTCCCGATTGGTCAAGTCAGCCCGTTCCATGTAACTCTGTCCGTCTGCCGTAATCGGAAAGGACAAAATTTCGATGCCATATTCGCTTTCCTCTTCCTTTGTGATATCACAAGCGGAATCCGTAACAATTTTAATCGTGTTTTTCATACTCAATCTCCCATCTGCTTTGGTTGTACCGAAAGCGCTCTTTCTTTATTATTGGGTATTACCATTGATATTTTGTTAAGTTGCCCTGCGTCTTCAGATTTGGAAAACGCCATTGCCTTAATACTTCGTATGCCGCAATGGCAACCGTGTTTGACAGGTTTAAGCTGCGGGCATGTTCGTTGTTGATCATAGGCAGTCTGACACAGGTATCGGGATTGTGATACAAGAGCGTTTCATCCAGTCCGGCGTCTTCTCTTCCGAATACCAGATAAGCGCCGTTTGGATATGAAACATCCGAATAGATATGTTGTCCTTTGGTCGTAAAATAGTAAAAATCCCCTTGATTTTGGTTGAAAAAACCATCTATATTTTCATAATAGTGAATATCTAATAAGTGCCAGTAATCCAGTCCGGCGCGTTTCAGCTTTTTATCATCTATTGAGAATCCCATCGG
This sequence comes from uncultured Eubacteriales bacterium, assembly GCA_959605275.1. Taxonomy (GTDB): domain Bacteria; phylum Bacillota; class Clostridia; order Oscillospirales; family Ruminococcaceae; genus HGM13222. Next base: position 9,603 of record CAUHFD010000062.1, read on the forward strand.
TTTCACAATGTGCAGCCTTGCGCCGGTCGCAGCACATGTACGGGCGATATTACCGGTGTTTTGAGGAATTTGCGGTTCCACTAAAACAATATTCAACTGATATGGTTTGTTTTCAATGTCTTCCGTAATGAATACACCCCTTTATTTTTTTTGGTTCTGCCTTAACGAAGAATTGATTTGCCTTTATGTAACTGTTGATTACGTTTTCCGATGTTACTTAGAAGCACCAAAATCAACAATCAACTGTTTTCATGACAGAGCTGTTTTTTCAAATGAACCTAATATTATTAAACTATATTTTTATGATTTAATCAATAGCATTTTATTAATTTTGTAAATGTCTACAATTACAGAGGGAAAAAAACTGAAAAAACATTTGTTAATAATCTTAAAATTTACTGTAAAAATGTCGCTTTTGGGGTTAGATGTGTTATAATGTTCTTAAAAGCACTTTTGCGCTTTTAAGAACATTGAAACACTGCTCGTTTCACTGCGCAAGTAGTTTGTGTTATAATAAAAAGCAAGGCAGAGGCTATCGCCTCTGCACGCCGCATGAAATGCGGCTGAGACGGCACAAAGTGCCGGCGCTTTATATTGCAACAGTAAATTGCGCTGCTGTTTTGCAGTTCTTTATGTTATATAGATATTAGGTAGTATAAAAGGAGATTAAGAATGTTAAACGTAAGATTGTTTTCTGCTACAGATAAAGAATGTTATTTAAAGTTCAGTAAAGATTTTTATATCAGCGGAGCCGCTTTGGAACCGATTCCGGAGGAGAATATGTGCCGCACTTTTGATGCATTGATGAGCGGAAATCCCTATGCAGACGGATTTATGATCCTTTCGGATGATATTCCTGCCGGCTATTGCCTGATCAGTTTTTTATGGAGTACGGAAATGGGAGGATTGCTTGCACTGATTGATGAGTTGTATATTAGCCCGGACTTTCGGGGACAAAAACTCGGCAGTGCTTTTTTACAGTATATTGAGGAATACTATAAGGGCAGGATTGTGGGCTTGCGGTTAGAGGTATGTTCCTCTAACCGGGGAGCTATTCGCTTATATGAAAAGCAGGGATTTCATTTTCTGGAATATCGGCAAATGATAAAAAAGCTGGCATAGTTAACCGTTAAATTGTGTTTTTGCGCAGCAATATCGCCAATCTATTGGAACAGCAGCGGTAAAATCTTTTGCTGTCGTTATTTATGAATTGTCCAGTGATTCATGTAATCCTATTGCCGATGCAGGCAATATTTAATCAGAAAGGAAGGTTTGTTTCACTTTTATGTGAAACAAAACAAAATGAATGTCGATAAAACAAATGAAACGTTTTTAAGTTCAAACGGTGTTGATCGGATCCATTATTTTGTGTATCGACCGACCGCGAATATCAAAGGAGTGCTTCAAATTTCGCACGGGATGTGTGAGCACATTGAGCGCTATCAGGATTTTGCCGCTTTTTTGGCGCAGAATGGCTTTGTGGTGTACGCTCATGATCATTTGGGACACGGACATACCGCGAAAGATAAGGCGCATTTGGGATACTTTGGGGATAAAAACGGGTGGCAGTATTTGGTAGAGGATCTTTATCAGGTGACAAAACTCGCCAGGATGGAATATCCGTTTCACAAAGTCTTCTTATTGGGGCACAGTATGGGCTCATTTATTGCCAGACTGTATATGATGAAATACGGCAGCAAAGTGGACGGTGTAATCTTAAGCGGCACGAGCGGCGGACATCAGTTGAATAATGTGGGACTTGCAGTCATTGATTTGTGGATTAAAGTAAAGGGACCGCTTTATCGTAGCAAGACAATAGATAAAATGCTGTTCGGAGATTATAATAAGCGATATCCGCACGTGAACACGAACAGCGACTGGATTTCCAGGGATCCGCTGATTGTGGATGCATATATCAAAGATGAGTACAACACGTTTACCTTTACCAATGCGGGATTTAAGGATCTGATGACCATGCTGAAAATGGTGTCGGATGAACGATGGGCATTCGCAGTACCGAAAGCTGTTCCGGTTTATTTGTTTGCCGGCGATATGGATCCGGTCGGGGATTACGGCAAGGGCGTTAAAAAAGTTTATGACAGATTGGCAGAAGCCGGTGTACAGGATCTAAAAATCAAGTTATATCCTGAGGGCAGACATGAAATGCTAAACGAAATAAACCGCCTGGAAGTTTATTATGATGTCCTGAACTGGATGATGGAACGAATATAATCTTGGTAAAAGGATTTTATTCTGCATAGCCGGCGGATTCTATTTTATGATTTTTGAAAGCGAACTTGCCTTTTATATTGTGATATAAATAAAACAGACCGGTCATTGCGACCGGTCTGTTTTTAGAATACAAGCTTTATTACTTAATGGAGTTTTCGTAAGCTTGGATCATTTTTTTAACCATCTGTCCGCCGATAGAACCAGCCTGTTTAGAGGTTAAATCACCGTTATAACCCTGTTTCAGGTTAACGCCAACTTCGTTAGCTGCTTCCATTTTAAATTTGTTCATTGCTTCTTTTGCTTCAGGAACTACGATCTTGTTAGTACTCATGATTATTTTCTCCTTATATTTAAATAATTAATTTTTGCGTTTGCACTATTATTATAGGTCGGTTCTGATTTTATATGAGTGGTAATTTTAGGATTTACTCAATACTTTTTAATTTTTTGTTTTCAATCAATTTTCCGTCTGAAATTCGAATTAGACGCTGCGCAGTATTGGCAATTTCATTATCATGAGTGATCAATATAATGGTTCTGCCCTCTCGGTGAAGTCCGTTTAAAATATTCATGATCTCGGTGCCGGATTTGGTATCTAAATTGCCGGTTGGTTCGTCCGCCAGAATAATGGAGGGACGTGCTGCAATTGCGCGTGCAATTGCGACTCTTTGCTGTTGTCCGCCCGACATCTCGGCAGGGCGGTGTCCCATTCGTTCATTTAGACC
>CAUHFD010000063.1 GCA_959605275.1 uncultured Eubacteriales bacterium
CAATCCGATAGCGCCCCATGTTTTCCAGATCATTATACTTTCCGACGGAGTAATGCCGTATTTTGACAGATACATCATCAAGGTCCGTACCCCGAATATCCGCTGAAAATCAGCGGCAATCTGCTCTGCTTTTTTTTTCGAAATTCCGTTTACTTCCGCCAACCGTTCCGGAGAATGCTCTATGATTTCCAGGGTCTTATCTTCAAATTTTTCCACCATGCGCCGTGCCATAGCCGGACCGATTCCTTTAATGATACCGGAGCCGAGATATTTGCAAATAGCCGATGCGGTAGCGGGCAGCCTGCGTTCAAACATCATAACCTTGAATTGTGAGCCGTAACGGGGGTGCGTAACGTAATAACCGGTAAGTGTCAGTTCTTCTCCCTGCGCAACATCAGTCAAATCCCCGACGATTGTAATCAATTCATTTCCGTACTCTAATTCCGCCACGGTAAATCCGCTGTCTGCCCGAAAAGATATACTTTCCACCGTTCCCTGTAAAGTAATCAAATTGTGCTGTTGTTCCATTTTGCCTCCGTATGCCAATCATTCCAATACCGCTGAATCATTTTCATTTAAACTCGTGCACAAATGTTTCTTTTCTGTTTCGTTGTGACATCAGTATGCATGTCCGCCCACACAACAAAAAAGAGCCATTGATATTCCGGTATGCCCCCATATGCAATCCGAACGGATTGCATATTTCAGACTGTCGAAAAACAATAAGTTATAACCCTTTTTAATGGAGAAACCGAGGACATGTGCATCGCGTCTTGTTCGTCAAGACGAACGACCATCGACAATCCGCGTCGAAACGTGGACTGTGGGGTATGGTTGGGAGAGGGGACTTTCCCCTCTCCCAGAGCGTTGTCGACTTTATCGACAAGCTCCAATATGCAAGCCGAACTGCTTGCATATTTTACAGTAATTCTAATTTATATCATATAACAAAATCCGATGATTTGCAATGGAAATTTTCCTGTACAAAGGTACCGACCTCAGAGCGACCGCATATCTTGACAAAATCCAGATCGTGTACCAACATATTGCAAATATCCCTCGTTTCGGTATCCATACCGCAATCCACCAGAATAATACTGCAATTTTTGCACCGGCATTGATCGGTCATACGGACGTATGTATTTTTTACCAGATATTCTACATCCTCCCGATGACCGTCGCAGGGAATGATGGAAATAAGATGCTGATTTTTGGCATCTGATAAAAATCGTGCAGCCAGCCATTGAATGACGGTAGCGATTCCGATGACACTGAATATAGTCATGACGGTAAAAAAAATTGCTTCCATTTTTGATACTCCCTTTCTATGTTCCAATACGATGTAAAATATTTTGACTTTATTTCATTATATGCTCCGCAAGGCATTTGGTGAAAAAAATCACTTTTTTCATTGCAAACCAGCTGTTTTTACGTTATAATACTCTTAAAAGCAAAGTCTTTTGTGCGCAGCATGAAAATATAGAGGAGCGAACCAATTTATGTCTTATTGTCAGGGTGAATATATTATAAAGAGCAAAAAAAACTTGGCTAAAAATTGTTATGATATTACGGTATTCTGTCCGGATATGGCGGATCAAGCACAAGCCGGACAATTCGTTCATATCCGAATAAAGGGTTTCAGCCTGCGCCGCCCGATTTCTATTTGTGAAATTGACCGAGAAAACGGTTTGCTGCGGCTGGTATTTGAAGTGCGAGGTGCCGGAACACAGGCAATGGCAGACTGGAATGCCGGAGATATGATTGATTTAATCGGTCCGCTCGGTCATGGATTTACTTTATTGGATTCTGATAAAAAAGCAATCATAGTCGGCGGTGGTATTGGCACACCTCCGATGCTGGAAATTGCAGATCACTATAAAAAGAATGCGACTGCAATTATTGGGTTTCGCTCAGCAGATTCCGTGATACTGGCAGAAGATTTTGAAAACGTATCTCCTACCATAATATGTACGGATGACGGAACCAAGGGTACCTGCGGTTATGTCACCACGGCTTTGGAGGAAGTTTTAAAAAACCAATCCGCCGATATGATTTATGCTTGCGGTCCGCATCCGATGTTAAAAGGCATTGCTGCATTGGCGGAAAAGTATCACATTTCCTGTGAAGTATCGCTGGAGGAACGAATGGGCTGCGGCGTCGGTGCCTGTCTGGTATGCGCTTGCAAAACAGTTAAAGATTCCAAGGAATATATGGCACATGTTTGTAAGGATGGTCCGGTATTTAATGCCCACGAGGTTATTCTGTAAAAAATTCGGACAGCGCTCTATTCCAGATGTTGAAACCCTAAAAGCCTGACTTTTTGGTCAGGCTTTCAAAATAGTAGCCACATCGGCATTATTTCTTTAGAAATTTACAAAATTTGTATTTTTTTCTGACAAAATGTGCTATAATAGAGGTAAATATATCGGTACAGCGCAGGCAACATGTCAAGAATACATTTTATAATATAAGGATGGTAAATTCGTGAATAAATCACCGGATAATCAAGAAAACAATCAAGTCATTATCGGACGCAATCCGGTATTGGAAGCCTTTAAATCCAAACAGGAAATTGATACGATCTATATTGCCAAAGGAGAACGTCAAGGCGTAATTAATAAAATTATTGCACTGGCTCGGTCCAATAATGTAGTTGTAAAGGAAGTCAACACTCAAAAGCTGGACAGCCTGAGCGGCGGAGCGTCTCACCAAGGCGTCGCGGCACTGTTGTGCTGTCAGGCCTATGCGACTGTGGAAGATATTTTACAAACCGCTGAGCAGCGTGGTGAATCTCCTTTTCTGATTATTGCCGATGAAATTGAAGATCCGCACAATTTAGGGGCTATTATCCGGACTGCTGAAACAGCAGGCGCCCACGGCGTCATTATTCCGAAACGCCGAAGCGCATCCCTGACCAGCATTGTTTACAAAACCTCCGCGGGCGCAGTCAGCCACATTCCGGTAGCCAGAGTCTCCAATTTACCAGCTACTATGGACAAGCTGAAAGAACAAAACATCTGGATATACGGCGCTGAAATGGATGGAGAGAATTGGTGTTCCGTAGACTATCGCGGCGGCGTCGCGTTGGTAATCGGTTCAGAGGGAAATGGGTTAGGACGTTTAGTAAAAGAAAAATGTGACTTTTTTGTATCTTTACCGATGCGCGGAAAAATCACCTCCCTAAATGCCTCGGTTGCCGGCGGTATTTTAATGTACGAGGTAGCCAGACAGCGCTTAGGATTACAGGCAAAATAAACCTAAAAACTTCAAAAATCATTTAAGAAAGGATTTTGATTTGTGTATTTACTGCCGCACACAGATCAATTACGGGCAAAAAGATGAACTATTCCGATGATCGCTTTTCTGTGGATGATATACTGGAAGAAGTGACTCAGCACCACCCTCATGATGATACTTCCAAAGCAGATGCTGATTTGCTGATTGATGAAATTTTGAAAGAACGCACGAAACAGCCCTCCCCTGTTCATAAATCCGCCGGTGTTCCTTTTCAATTGCATATTAATTATGATGATGATGCCACAGGTATTACCAATACAGAAACATCGGCTTCCGCACCGGCTCAAAATTTTGAGAGTCTATCGGTATCCGATATTCCGCCTGTTGCAGAACCTCAAACACAGAATTCTGATACTGATCCTCAAACAGATGCGGAAGCAAGTCCTTCTGCAGCTTCTGTTCAGCCAGCGGAAGATGCTTTCATCGAAACCACTTATCATTCCGGATTGCAGCCGGAATCGGATGATGCTTACCTCCGGTTTCGTGAAAATCGAGAAAAGAAAATAAAGGGTTTTGTACTCATGGGGAACGAAACCGAGGTCGATAATGAAGAGTCAGAAACCGATGATGAAAATGCAGAAGATAAAGTAATTGAAGAATTTGACTCAATGGAAGATGCTCCTTCCGTTTTAGCAGACCTCAAAGAACTGATAACCAGTTTATCTGTACGGTTTGGTATTATGCTGGTACTGTTCCTGATGAATCTTTATTTAGTACTGGCTAATTGTATAACGTTTTTGCCGCTTCCCAACTTTATAAACCTCTCTTTAAATCCCGCAATCTACGTTTTGGCATCTACCATTCTGTTATGTATTGCAATGATTGTTTCCCACACAACCATTGTGGGAGGCTTTCTTAATTTTTGTAAAATGAAAGCAGACGGCGATTCCTTGCCCGCTCTGGCATCTCTGGCTTGTTTGGTTCAATGTATTGTGCTATTGCTCAATCCTGCGGCGCTCTCAAACAGCAGTGTGCATTTATATTCCTTTACGGCGGTATTGGGATTGCTGTTTAACTGTGTCGGAAAACTGCTGATTGTAAAACGCACGATGCTGAATTTTAAATATGTAACCGCCGATTGCGACAAATATGCAACCACTATTATTGACGACGAACAACTGGCAAACGATTTAACTAAAGGCGTATTAACGAATATTCCGATTACTGCTACAAACAAAAAGACCGGATTTTTAACTGGCTTTTTAGATATGTCATTCCGAGAAGATGCCTATGATGCAATTTCCCGAAAACTGACGCCCATTGTATTTATTGCAGCCGCTATATTGGCTGTGAGCGGATATATCATTACGCAAAATGCTTTTGTAACACTGACGGTTGTAGTTGCCGCTTTTTCAGTGTGCTCCCCGCTATACGGTCTGATCTGTGCCAATTTGCCGTTGCTGACCGCTGTCAAAGCAGTACACCGGCATGGCGGCATGATTATCGGCTATCCTGCGGTAGAAGAATTCTCTGATGTCAACTCGACAACTGCCCAGGGACACGATCTCTTTCCGAATGGAACGGTCATCCTGCATGGCATCAAAACGTTCAAGGGAATGCGGATTGACGACGCTATTCTGGATGCGGCAAGCATTTTGGTGAAAGCGAACAGTATCCTCAGTGACATATTCATGCAGGTGATCCAAGGAAAGCCGGAATTGCTCAAAGAAGTGGACACTTTGGTTTATGAAGATATGATGGGAGTATCCGGTTGGGTAGACAACAAGCGAGTATTGATCGGTACGCGGGATCTGATGCTGAATCACGGCATTGACGTGCCTTCAAAAGATTACGAAAAGCGGTATTGTACCGAAGACAATGAAATCATTTATCTTTCTACTTCCGGAGAATTAACAGCAGTATTCATTGTCAGCCTAACTGCATCCGCTCCTGTTGAAGCAGCGTTGCGAAGATTGGAAAACAACAATATTTTCCTGATTGTTAAAACAGTAGATCCTATTTTAAACCGGGAAAAGCTCGCGTCTGTATTTCAGGTCGAACCCACCTTGTTCCGCGTTATTCCGTCAAGACTCCACAAAGCATACGACGTACAGCACGCCCCTTCCAAACAGGAAGAAGGCTTTTTGGCAAACAACGGAAATTTTTATTCTTATATCAAAACTTTAACAACAACCAAGCGAATAAAAGCACGGATTATGCTGGGAATTGTCCTGATACTGACTTCGGTTATAATCGGTTTCGGGTTAGTAACAGCTCTTTGCCTGATGAATGATTTCAGCAGAATCAATGTACTGTTCTTAGCCGGATATCAGATACTATGGCTGATTATTTCATGGCTGATCCAAAAAATGAGAAGTTTATAAATGGGGCATTTGGCATGCACGGAAAAGAACGATTTCTTTTATTGACACTGTCTTTCTTCTTTACTTTTCTCTTTGGGTGCAACCGACGAGATATCTTGGTGGACATTACACCGGTTTCTTCTGCAATTCATTCGGAATATATTTCTTCAGACGGCGGACAGTCGTTTATCGTTTCAGATAAAACTGCCTCTGAAAAACAGAGCTCTTCCGCCCGCACCAAATCCATGCCGCAGTCAGTTGCAAGCATCAATGATTCATCCAGCGACAAAGCTGCGGCGAAAGCGGAACTGGATAGCTTAAATGCCTATTATCAACAGTGTAAAAGGATCTATCAAAAAGAGCTGAGTGAAAAGAAAGAATCTATTGCCGCGCTGAAAAAGAAAATTCAGGAAAAAGAATCCGAACGAAATGAAGCGCAAGAAGAGTTGGACATCTACCTGCTATCCGGAAAAGACGGCTTAAAAAATGCGGAAGACGCACTGCGAGAAGCAATACTCACGATAAATACTGTAATTTCCGATTTACAGCAACAGCTCGATCTGCTCACAGAGGAACAAAATCAATTAGAAAAAAGTTTTGATGCGGTCGAGCAGAATTATTTCATCTATAAAGAATATTTACAGCAAAAAATCAAATCGTTCCAATAAAAACAAAAAACAGCATAAAATATAAAGAGAAAACATTACGGAGGAAAGATGGATGAAAAGATTAGAAATCGCGGCTCTGTTTGCCGATGCAGACAGATATGCACAACAACAGGTAACGGTATGCGGATGGGTAAAAACGATACGGGATTCAAAAGCGCTCGGATTTATCGAATGTAACGATGGAAGTTGTTTTAAAAATCTTCAAATCGTTTTTGAATCGGATCAACTTCCAAATTACAAAGAAGTGGTCAAATACAATGTCGGTTCTGCTATTACAGTCACAGGGACAGTGGTATTAACACCGCAAGCCAAGCAACCGTTGGAAATTCACGCACAGCAGATTGACTTGGATGGAGCCTCGACATCCGATTATCCGCTGCAAAAGAAACGGCACTCTTTGGAATTTTTGCGTTCCATTGCTCATTTACGTCCTCGCACAAATACGTTCAGCGCTGCTTTTCGTGTGCGGTCAGCGGCGGCTTATGCAATTCATAAATTCTTTCACGAAAACGGATTCGTGTATGCGCATACGCCGATCATCACTGCCAGCGACTGTGAGGGCGCGGGAGAAATGTTCCGGGTAACAACCTTAGATCCTGCCAATCCTCCTCGAACCGAAAACGGTGAAGTTGACTACACACAAGATTTTTTTGGAAAATCTGCCAGTCTTACCGTATCCGGTCAATTAGAGGGCGAGTGCATGGCAATGGCTTTCGGCAAAATCTATACCTTCGGTCCGACTTTTCGCGCCGAAAATTCCAACACAGCCAGACACGCTGCCGAATTTTGGATGATCGAACCGGAAATTGCCTTCGCCGATTTACAGGATGACATGGAGCTTGCCATGCGGATGATCAAGTATGTCATTGCTTATGTATTGGAAACCTGTCCAGACGACATGCAGTTCTTTAACAATTTCTATGATAAAGAATTGATTGCACGTTTAACCGCACTGGTCAATGCAGACTTCGGAAAAATTACTTACACAGAAGCAATCGAGATTTTAGAGAAGCATCAGGAATCGTTTAGCTATCCGGTATCTTGGGGGTGCGATCTGCAAACCGAGCATGAACGCTTTCTCACCGAGCAGATCTTTAAAAAGCCGTTGTTTGTAATCGACTATCCGAAAGAAATCAAGGCATTTTATATGCGCCTAAACGATGACAACAAAACCGTTGCGGCAATGGATCTTTTGGTTCCCGGTGTAGGCGAGATCATCGGCGGCAGTCAGCGTGAAGAACGGCTGGACGTCCTCACAGCTCGTATGCAGGAGTTAGGCTTAAAAGAGGAAGATTATTCCTGGTATCTGGATTTACGCCGTTACGGCGGCACCAAACATGCAGGCTATGGTTTAGGCTTCGAACGGCTTATCATGTATATCACCGGTATCTCCAATATTCGAGACGCCATTCCGTTCCCTCGCACGACCGGTTCTGCGGAATATTAATATCATACAGGCAAAGATAAACCCGTTCGCTGAAATATATCGGCGAACGGGTTTACTGCATCATGGTACGATTATTCTTTCTCTTTATTATCTAAATATTTTAAATGTTCCGCGATATCCTTCTGAATCGCACGAATGACAACAGATATCAGGAAACACACAATGGCAGTTCCAAAAGATGCAACCATAATAATGGAATGAAATGGATCGTTGATGAAATTATTGGTCAGCAGTTCATCTCCGCCCTTGAAATAACTAATGACAGATACTGCCAAAAAGACCACTGATAAAATCCCGCACACTATTTTGATTTTGTTGGTCCGATCCAATGAATACATTGAAATTCATCCTCTCTGATTATTTCAATTCCGCTATGGTGACACCCGATTCCCCTTCGCCAAACACACCCAAACGAAAGGATTTAATGCTTTTGTGCTTCTTTAAATGCGCCTGTACCGCGGCACGCAATACGCCTGTACCCTTACCGTGAATAATAGAGATCACGTTGACATTGTTCATCACCGCATTGTCGATAAACATATCCAGATCCATCAGTGCCTCGTCAACGGTATAGCCCCGCAAGTCAATTTCGGTCTTTGCCTCCCGTTCGACTTTATTCTTCACGGTGCGCATCGCTTTTCCGACGGTCTGCTTATTGACACCGGCATTATGATCAAGCAAACGCAGATTCTTTTCTTCTACCCAGATTTTCATATACCCCGACTGGATTTGATAACGTCCTTTTTTGTCGGCATCGCTGATGACCTTTCCTTTGCTTCCTACGTCAATCAACTGCACCGAATCCCCTATTTTCAACTTTCTCGGCAACACATAAGCGCCGTCAGAATGATCCTGGACCGGATTTGCCGCATCCTCCAGCTTTTGCAATTTTCCTTTCAACTGTGATTTTGCCGCACCCACCAGCTTGGAAAAATCCTCTTTATCTTTATTTTTCTTGATTTCTTCCAATTCATCCATTAAGGTCATCGCACGCACTTGAATATCGCTCAGCATTTTTCGCGCCTGCATCCGCGCCAGTTCGGTTTCCCGCTCTTTGCTGGAATTCAGGCTGTTTTTCAGCTTCTTGATTTCCTCTTTATATTGCTCGATTTCCCGATTTTTCTCAGACAGCGCCGTTTTTTCCTGTTCCAATCCCTGTCTGGATGCTTCTAACTTATCAATGACATCTTCAAAGCGTTTGCTGTCAGTGGCAATCAAACTTTTTGCATGTTCAATAATTTTTTCATCCAATCCCAGTCGACTGCTGATCGCAAAAGCATTGGAACGCCCCGGAACGCCAACCAACAACCGATAGGTCGGCTGTAAGGTGGCAACGTCAAATTCACAGCAAGCATTTTCCACCTTTTCGGTCTCCAACGCATAAATTTTCAGCTCGGCATAATGGGTAGATGCGGCAACCCGGCATCCTCTGCCACGCAAATTTTCCAAAACAGATATTGCCAGCGCAGCCCCCTCTACCGGATCAGTACCCGACCCTAATTCATCCAAAAGAACCAGTGAACGAAAGTTTGCCCGTTTTAAAATAGACACAATATTGGTCATATGCGCCGAAAAAGTGGACAGGCTTTGCTCGATACTCTGCTCATCACCGATATCTACCAAAACCTCTTCAAAAACAGATACCACACTATTGTCTCCTACCGGTATCAATAAGCCCGACATCGTCATCAAAGTCAACAGTCCAAGCGTTTTTAAGGTGACCGTTTTTCCTCCGGTATTCGGTCCGGTTACAACTAATGTCGTAAAGCGCTCCCCTAAATCAATATCAACCGGTACAACCTTGTTCTTATCGATCAACGGATGCCTTGCTTTATTCAAGCGGATCACGCCGCTGTCGGTAACCTCCGGTTTGTTGGCATTCATTCGTGCCGCCAGGTTAGCTTTGCAAAAATACAAATTCAGGATAATTGCCAGCTGATAGGAAGAAATAATGCTGTCTCCGAAAGTGGCGCATTCGGCAGACAATGCCTGTAAAATGCGCTGGATTTCCTCCTGTTCTCTGCCCTCCAGCACCCGAATTTCATTGTTAGCCTCCACCACAGAGGACGGCTCTATAAAGAGCGTAGACCCGCTTGATGAGGTATCATGTACCAAGCCGCCGATTTCACCGCGATGCTCTGCCTTGACCGGCACGACAAATCTGCCGTCACGCATCGTAATGATCTGCTCCTGCAGATACTTTTGATATTGTTGGGAACGGATAATTTTTTCCAGTTGTTCTCTAACGCGCAACTGCGCATTTTTTATCTTTCTGCGGATTGCCGCCAATTCCGGACTGGCGTTATCGTCTATTTCATCCTCAGACAGAATAGCGGAAGATATCTGCTGTTCCAGATATTTATTGGGAGCCAGTTCGGAAAACATCGGATTTAAGCCTTCCGGCATCGTTTTATTCTGCCCTACCCATTCATCTAAAAGCCGAATTTGCCGCAAAACTTCAGCGATACGAAGCAGTTCGCCCGGCGTCAACATGCTTCCGGCTTTGGCGCGTCTGACGGTGCCGACCGGATTTTTTAAATGATAGAAAGTAGGCGTTCCATAGCTGACAACCAGTGTATAAAAATCAGAAGTCTTCTGAATTTCCTCCCGCACTGTCATCAAGTCTGCAAAAGGCTGCAGTTGCAATGCTGCGTTTCGTGCGTCCTCGCAGCAGGTCATATCAGCCAGCAAATTTCGTATTTTATCGAACTCGAGCGATTTGATAGTCCGCTCGGAGATAGTTAATAATTCATTCATAGTAATATTTATTTCTCTGTTAAAAAGAGACGATTCAAACTCCCTCCTGCCCTAAGGCATTGCTTTCAGTGATTTATAAAACTCCAGCGAATTCAGTGTTCTTTCTAAATATAATTTAACATAATACTCCGAAATTTGATCCAAATACAAAAGCGTCTGTTTGGAAACCTTAAAGTTGAACAAGCGTTCCATTTCAGAAAACAAGATGTGCCGCATGGCAGCCAACACCGCAGGTGTCAGCTGAAACCGATCCTCCTGATCGGATAATTCGGTTTGCTGCATACAGTTTTGACATAATAATATTCCCTTCAAAGGGAAAAAGGTCATACTTTCCGCTTCATATTGACCGCATCCGTCACATGCCACTAAATTGGGAGCAAATCCGCTTTCTGCCATGGCACGCAGTTCATATACCGGTTTCATAAAATCCACCGGGCGCTTGTCATTTGCCAACAGATAAAAAGTATTGCACAACAAGCGCAAAAACACCTCCGCATTCTCTGCGGTAGGTGTTAAATAATAAGTCAACTCACCAAAATAGCTTGCCAATGAAATTTTCTCAATATCGTTTCGTAAGCCGTAAAAATTATCCAGCTTATCAGCACTATTTACTATGTACCCGCTTTTGCCCGCAAAAAGGCAAAAGTCGGAATAACAAAAATCCTCAGTAGAATTCAAAAGAGGGCTTTTCAGTCTTTTTACGCCACGCGCTTTGGCTTCAATCAGTCCATAGTTCTCGGACAGCAGGAACAGCATCTTGTCCTCCTCGGACAGAAAGTTGTGCTTTAAAACAATCGCTTTGGTTTTGATCGTCATATTGCGCAGCCCTCCCGTTCGACATCTTGCATTGACTGTATATTAAATAGTCCGAAATTTTTCCGGAATGCGCAAATCGTTCCCATGCAGTTCTCTGATCCATCACTCTCAATCCCCTTTCGGCTGTATTGATAGTATATGGGACATCAGAATGAAATATTAGTGGAAACTATTAGGCAGACTGGGAAAAAATCCAAGTTAAGACAAACCAAATGATTTAATAATATTTTCCTTATTACGCCAATCTTCACGCACCTTTACCCACAGCTGAAGATTGACTTTGATGTCAAAAAAACGTTCGATATCTTCTCTTGCCTGACTGCCTATTGTCTTAAGCATACTGCCGTTTTTTCCGATCAGCATTCCCTTATGACTGCTTTTCTCGCAGAAAATAGTAGCTTCGATATCCAAAATATCGCCTTTTTTACGTTCTTTCATACTTTCGATGGATACCGCAATCCCATGCGGAATTTCCTGCCGGAATAACAGCAGAATTTTTTCACGAATCATTTCGCTGACCAAAACTCTTTCCGGCTGATCGGTCAAAGTGTCGTCAGCAAAAAAATGGATTCCCGGCTCTGCTAAATTGGAAAGTTCCTCTATCACCAAGTCAACGCCATCGGCAGTCAAAGCCGACACCGGAATCACAGCCGTAAACGGATACAACCCCGAAAACTCCTGAATTCGCGCCATAATTTGCTGCTTCTCCAACATGGTATCAATCTTATTTATCACAAGAACCACCGGTATCGAAAGCTTCTGAAAGTTTTCGATCAATTCCATTTCTTCGGCTCGTATTTTCCCTTTCGGCTCCACCACAAATAATATGATGTCAACATCAGCTACCGAATCCTTCACCGCTTTGACCATGTGTGCACTCAACTTGTTTTTGGCACGATGCAAACCGGGAGTATCGGTAAATACCAACTGTGTTTCATTTTGGGTCAAAACACCCATGATTTTTGTTCGTGTAGTCTGCGGTTTATTTGACACAATCGCAATCTTCTGACCCAGCATCTCATTCAGCAAGGAAGACTTGCCTACATTCGGGCAACCGACAATTGCTACAAAAGCGGAACGTGTTTCCATTCGGTAGTTACCTATACCTTTCCAAAATCATAAAGAAATTCTTCTGTGCCTTCACATTTTTCTTGGTTTGTTCAACAGACATTATTTATAATTCAGGCTGTCGAAAAACTATAAATTTTAAAATTTGTCACGCAGGCGGACATGTGCCGCCG
>CAUHFD010000064.1 GCA_959605275.1 uncultured Eubacteriales bacterium
CGATGGACGCGGAGGACTTTACATGGAGCTTTCTGACGGCGGACGGACTGACCGATTTCGGTGAGGCTTGCAAGCAACTCAACGAAAAACTGTCCCGTAAAGCCTTTATGGGCGATGTGGCCGGTTCCTTTGCACCCGCTATTTTTCTGCTGTCGGACGGCGAGCCGACCGATGAATATGCATCATCCCTCGCAAAGCTCAAAGAGAATAACTGGTTCAAAAAGGCCATCAAGGTAGCGGTCGCCATCGGCGAGGATGCGAACCGTGATGTACTTGCCGAATTCACAGGTAATAAAGAAGCGGTGCTTACCGTGCATACGCCGGAAGCGCTCACCAAAATGATTCGTTTCGTTTCGGTTACTGCATCCCAAATCGGATCAAAGTCCAGCGGTGTCGGCAAAGGCGGCGTGGACGAGGCTGCAAACAAGCAGGATGAGATGATTGACAAAATAAGCGAGGTAAAAGCCGCCGAGCCGGATGACGACGGTGATCTGGAATGGTGACGGACTATCGGGCTTTCCATTTGACAGTCATCGGCGCCTCGCATATCAAAAACGGCACGGTCTGTCAGGACTGTTCGCAAAGCTGTGAAAAGACGGAATGCCGCCTTGTTGTTGTGTGCGACGGTCATGGCGGCGCAGATTATTTTCGCTCCGACAGAGGGAGCAAATTGGCAGCCGTTGCCTTTATGGACTGTATGGAAAATCCCGATCTAATAGCGGCGCTTTCTGCGGCGGCTGCGGAAAAGCAACGGCAATCCCGAATGGAACAACTGATCAAAAGCATAATCGCTCGTTGGAACAGCCTTGTCGAGCAGGATATGAGGCAACATCCTTTTGATGAAGATGAGCTAAGCGGCGTATCAGAAAAGGCGCGGCGCAGATATGAGGCAGGAGAACGGCTGCAAGCCGCATACGGCACAACGCTTATCGGCGCAGTATTGGCAGAAAACTTCTGGCTGGGACTGCAGATCGGCGATGGAAAGTGCGTGGCCGTATCGGAAACCGGTGAATTTACACAGCCGATTCCGTGGGACGAGGAATGTTTTTTGAATGTCACCACCTCTCTTTGCGACGAAAATGCTGCCAAAGAATTTCGGTTTTGCTTCAGCCGCACCTTGCCCGCCGCTGTATTTATCGGCAGCGACGGAATTGACGATTGCTTTGCCGGGGATGAAAGGCTGTATGATTTTTACCGCGTGACGCTGAAATCTTTTGCGGAGACGGATGAGGAAACCGCCATAGCACAATTAAAGGAGTATCTGCCGACTCTTTCCGAAAAAGGTAGCGGTGATGATATGTCGGTGGGCATTCTCGTCAACACAGACCTTGTCTGTAAGAGCGAATCGGTGTACAGGAAATAACAGAATAAAAATAAGGCGAGGTGTGAAATGAACGATAACGGCTCCAAGTTTTATTATTCCCGTCTGACGGACGGTGAGAAAAATCTATATGATCGGATATGCGAAGCGCTTCTTCGCTTTGAACCGGCGTTATCACTTCACGCCGGTATGGGCAAAGCGTTTACGGTAGACACGGGGAAGATTATGACCGCCGTACTGTTTGACAATCCGGTTTTCTTCTATCTCAATCGACATCGGGTAATCGTCAAGCAAACGCCAATGTATATTCAGTTGATTTTTCAGTACGACTACACGAAGGAAGAAGCCGAACAGCTATGGGCAGAGGTAGAAAGGAAAGTAGATCTATTTATAAAAAACCGCATAAAGCCGGATATGAGTCCGCTTGCCAAGCAGCTCAGTGTGCATAATTTTCTGTATTCCATCCATACGGCCGAGGAGCCGTATGATAAGGATTGCTTCTCGGTAATCGGCGCCCTGCTCCGCGACCGGTGTGTTTGTGAAGGCTTTGCAAAAACCTATAAGTTGCTGTGCGACAGGTTAGGAATTGCGTCTATTGTTGTTATCGGCGAAGCGCTGCTTCCAAACGGTCAACGGGAACCTCATTCGTGGAACATTACGAGAATCAACGGAGTAACCGCACATACGGATGCGGCGTGGGATTCCCGCTTCGGCGGCGCATCGTATGATTACTTTAATCTGTGTGACGCAGATATCGCCGCCGACCACAGCTTTGATACGGAACTGTATCCTAAGTGCGAGCCGAACAAAACCAATTACTTCTATAAAAACGGACTGATTGCACGGGATGAGGACGAACTGCGGAAAATCATAGCAGACAAGGCGGACGAGCCTTACTATTCTGTCAAGCTGTTATTTCCGTTCTCACAGGAGCGTCTTGCGGAGTTCCCTTTTGATATTGGAACTCTGCGGTATAATGCCGCACAGAATGTTATCGGTTTTGTCAAAGCGATGACGGAATAAGCTTACAGACAGGAGGAATACCATGCCCTTTTTGCAAGAGGATTTGGAAAGAATCGCAGAATTATACAATATCATTGAAAGCCATAAGGAACACGAATATGCGGCGCCTACCTACAAGGACAGCCCTTATCTTTCGGAAATGGCGCAAATTGCGCTTGCTCCCCGTGATCACGATATAGAAACGCTGGAAGAGATCATTCCGACGCTTTGGTATCTTACCGAATGTTATGACAAAATGTGCCGGGCGGGAATGTCCGTGAAATATTACACACCGCTTCTTCAAGCTCATACAGAGCTTATGAAACTCAGAGAATATGACAGTGAGGACATGGAACGGTTGGAAAACTGCTTTTATCTGGCGGTCAAAGCAAGAAATTATTATGAACCTGACGATTGCTCCGACCTTGTCGCAATCGTGTCCGGCAGTCTGCCGGATGAAAGGATTCGCGAATTGCTTTTCTCAGCACAGGAAAACCGCCGGGGATTCATAAAAAACGATCCCGTTGAAAAAACGGAGGAATACCTCGCGGTGATTGACAAGGTGGAGGAAAAAATAGATAAAGCCAAACAGATGAATTTCTGTCTGGAATACTGGAATTTAAAAGCTCAGTTCTTGTTTGAACACGGTATTCTCTGGCGCTCCCCGGCGCAGCTCAATCCGGGTGTAATGTTCGATTAAAAATGCCTGCATTTGAAACAGCGGCAACTGCATTTTATTTATAAATTATTTCTGCATTGATATACGCAGAATAAACAATAATAATGGGGACGGCAGTCAAACCATCCCCAAGTTCATCTATGCATTATATATAAGCTCACGTAATACGATTTCGTTTGCTCTGATTCGTATGTTATTCATTTGGCGAACCCATTCCATTTGATTCTCTGCCTTGAGCTGTTCTGTTATACCCTCACGCTCTGCCATCTGCTTAACCAGCCGGGAACACATTTCTTCTGCCTGTTTGTCAATATCAGCAAGGTAACTATTCAATTTGCCACTGAGCTGCAAGCCGGAGAGAAGAACCCGCTTGTTTTCTCGCAGATAATTCAAGTGCCGCTGCCCCCATATACCGATATGCACCTGTTCTTCCTCCGGTAGTTTCAGACACGGCAAGTAATAGTTGCCCTGTAGCTCATACCATAGCCCGTTGCTTTCGTTATATTTGTACTTTTCCATATTATCTTGACCTCCTTAAAATCTTGTGCTATCATCATATCAAAGAGACGCAACGTCGGCAAATGTACGGGGAAATATGTGAGCCTTCAGCCGGATTTATGATATGAATTTCAGGTTGGTTAAGAACATCCGCACCATAACAGAGACCGTTAAATGCGTTGTGTAACGTATTTGGCGGTTTCTTTTTTATATAATAAGTAACCATCAATTTTGTTTATGTGTTTTCTTGACAGCTAAAAACGATATGGTATAATTGAATCGGTATTGATAAAGAAAGGACTGATACAATGAACATTCAAGACTATATAAATGTACCGGATCATGAGCAACCACTAGACAATATCGTAACTGATGGGGGATTTTGCAGAATATTTCGTACGATAGGCTGTATCGGCGATAGTTTGTCTTCGGGAGAATTTGAATCCAAAAATGAAGAGGGTAAAGTAGATTATCATGATTATTTTGAGTATTCGTGGGGACAATATATAGCTCGTAGCGCGGGTTGTACTGTGTATAATTTTTCTCGGGGCGGAATGACCGCTTCAGAATATTGGAATTCTTTCGCGGAGGCAAATGACTATTGGAATCCCGATAAATTATGTCAAGCATATATTATAGCATTGGGTGTAAACGATCTTTTTGGACAAAAACAGAAATTAGGTTCTATTGCTGACATAAACCAAGAGGACTACAATAAAAATGCGGAAACTTTTGCCGGATATTACGCAAGGATTATCCAAAGAATAAAAAGCATGCAACCAAAAGCACGTTTTTTCCTAATGACAATGCCACGGGAAGAGGATTCCAATGATACACTAAAGGCTGCACATGCGCAGCTTCTTAGAGAGATGACAGAATATTTTGAGTACACCTACTTGTTGGACTTTTTTAAATACGCTCCTGTATATGATATTGAATTTAAACGGCGCTATTATTTAGCCGGACATATGAATCCTGCCGGGTACCTTTTAACCGCCCGAATGATCGAAAGTTACATAGATTATATTATCCGTCATCATTCAGAGGATTTTGCGCAAGTTGGATTTATTGGCACTCCTTATTACAATGTATCTGCAAAATGGTAAGTAAGCATCTAAACAATGTTTGTGCAGAACAGTTTAAAAGCCGCACTCTCGTAAACATGGAGTACGGCTTTTTCATATAAGCTGTAATTTTTTGTGTATTGCTTATTCATTTCAACTATTAGCCAACCGAAAAAGTCTTGCAAAGTGTTGTACTATCCGGCTGTCCGCCTCCGATATATACGACAAACTCGCCCGGTTCAATGACACTGTTTCCGTCATCCAAAACAAGCTCCATATCCCGTGGACGCAGTGTAAAGGAAATGTTCTTTGTTTCGCCTTGCTTTAGGAATATTCTTTGGAATCCTTTCAGCTGATAACGAGGCGCACGAACACTGGTTTCTTTGTCCTCCAGATAAAGCTGTACGACTTCATCGGAGTCATAGTTTCCTACATTGGTGACTGAGACAGAACAGGTGATTTCTTGACCTGCATGAATATGATTTCGTTCCATTTTCATATCACTGTAAACAAAATTCGTATAGGACAGTCCATAACCAAAAGGATACAAAACAGGTTTATCAAAATAACGATAAGTTCTGCCAACCATCGAATAGTCTTGAAAATCGGGGAGATCATCATCGGATTGATAGAAGGTTACCGGCAGACGTCCCGCCGGGCTAAATGCGCCAAATAACAATCTTGCTATGGCTAATCCGCCTTGCGCTCCCGGATACCATGCCTGCACAACGGCATCTGCGTGTTGATCTGCGAAAGATAAATCTACCGCGCTGCCACTCAGATTTACCACAATTACCGGTTTTCCTGTCTGCAATATACGTTCCAGCAACCGATCCTGCAATCCGGGCAATTTCAGATTCGGCTTATCGCCGCTGCCGTCTCCGTTAAAGGCGTCGCCTTGTTCTCCCTCAATCGTAGCGTCCAATCCAAGACACAGAACAACAACATCTGATAATTCTGCGATTCCGACAGCTTCGGCGGAACGGTCATCCTGTTCCGCACAGCCTTCTACTTGTTCTCGGAACAAATGGCATCCTTGCGCATACAATACTTCCACATCATCTCCCAGATAGGATCGCAAGCCATCTAAAACAGTATAATATTTTGATGCTGTTCCGCTGTAATTTCCCTGCAAAGCGGCTCTGCTGTCTGCGTTCGGACCTATTACTGCTACTTTTTTAATGTTGTGTTTGTTCAGAGGTAAAACACCGTTGTTTTTCAGCAAAGTCATACTTTTTTCTGCGGCTTTCAAGTTAAGCTGTCTGTTTGCAGCAGAATCATTTTCTGTATAAGGAATGGAATCAAAGCGACTGGTTTCATTTCCGATAATTCCAAGTTTAAATCTTGTTACAAATAACCGTTCTAAGGAGCGATTGATGGTTTCTTCTTTGACCAATCCCTCCGACACAGCTGTCAACAGATGCATATATGCTCCGCCGCAATTTAAATCACAGCCGCTGTTGAGCGCCAACGCAGCTGCTTCCGACATTGTGCCAACTGCCATATGGTATTCTTTTATTCCGGTAATAGCTCCGCAGTCAGAAACATAGTGACCCTCAAATCCCAGTTCACCGCGCAGGATATCTTCAATCAATTTTTTACTGCCGCAGCAGATTTCACCGTTAACACTGTTATACGCACCCATTACTGCTTCTACGCAGCCTTCCTGCACACAATCCCGGAAAGCCGGCAAATAGGTTTCATAAAAATCCTTCGGACTGACCTTGGAGTCAAAGCCCTGGCGGCATCCTTCCGGACCGCTGTGCGCTACATAATGCTTTGCACAAGCTGCCGCTTTCAGATGTTCCTGATCCTCTCCCTGGATCCCTTTGATATAAGAAACACCCATTCGTCCGGTCAGATACGGATCTTCTCCAAACGTCTCATGTCCGCGCCCCCAACGGGGATCCCGAAAAATATTCACATTCGGTGCCCAAAATGTCAGTCCTTTATAGGTTCCGTGATCTTCCTGTTTTTGAAATAAATTAAATTTCGCACGTCCTTCCGTAGAAACGGCATCGCCTATTTCTCGTACTAAATCCGTATCAAAGGTTGCAGCCATACCGATTGCCTGCGGGAAAACTGTGGCTATTCCTGCACGAGCCACTCCATGCAGGGCTTCATTCCACCAGTTATAGCTTTTTATGTTTAGCCGTTCGACAGCAGACGCATAATGAACCATTTGACTGATTTTTTCTTCTAGTGTCATTTGACTGACAAGTTCTTGCGCCTTTTGTTTATATTCCGCTATTTTGTCTTTAGATATCATTATTCCCTTGCCTTTCTCCTATTTAACATAAGTTTCATCAAAACGCATCCATTACTCCATGAACGCCTACCCGGGACATTGGCGAAGTTTTCGCAAAACGAGAATCCAGAGCAATCTGTTGTTTTGCTTCTCCGCTTTTGATAAATCCTTCCATAATTTCCAGTACATGATATGTCATATCTGCGTTTGCCCGATGTTTTCTGCCTGTAATGAGCGATTTTGCCATGTCAGCTAAACCTAGGGCACGGCTGTTTTCCTTGTAATCAAAGATAAGCGGGATTTCCTGAACGCATCCTTGTTCCGGGCGGAACAGTTTCACCGGACCTCCGAATCCGTTTGGATCAGGTACAAAAAGAGTTCCCTCCGAACCGTAGACTTCTAGCCGCGCCTGTTCATGATAGTGAACATCAAAAGTCGTGAACAAGGTGCCGATTGCCCCGTTTTCAAATTGCATTGTTCCGGCGATATAAGTGGGAACAGCTACGTCAATAATTTCACCGAAATGTTCTTTGCTGGTAATAATGCGTTTTGGAAAACTTTTTTTGGTCATTGCAGAAACATGACTGACACAGCCTAAGAGATTAACCAATGCCGTTAAATAGTAAGGTCCCATGTCAAACATCGGTCCTCCACCGTATTGATAATAGAATTCCGGATCCGGATGCCAAGATTCATGACCGTGGCAAATCATGAAACCGGCGGCACCTACCGGTGTTCCGATATATCCATCTTCGATTAATTTACGGCAGGTTTGGATTCCTGCCCCTAAAAAAGTATCAGGTGCTCCTCCAAGCAATAGTCCTTTTTCTTTGCTCAACGCCAAAAGTTCCTTGCCCTCTTGCAATGATGCCGCTAAGGGCTTTTCGGAATATACATGTTTTCCGGCATTTAAAGCTGCCAGCGTAACATTGTAATGTTCATAAGGACGGGTTAAATTAAGAACAATATCCACTTCCGGATCTTGAAAAAGTTCATACATGTCTTCATAAAGTTTTGGAATGTGATATTTTTCAACTGCCTGTTCGGCACGTTCCCGAATCAAATCACAAACACCGAGAACTTCTATTTCCTTGAAAGTATTGGTGATGTTTTCTAAGTAAATGCCGCTGATTGCACCGACTCCTACAATTCCGATCTTTACCGTTTTCATTTTTATGATCATTCCTTTCCGATTTTAGCTTTTAATACATTTTAGCAGTGTTTTCAAAGCGGCTCGTAGTTAACTGTTGCTCTCTGGCTATTTGTTTTCCTTGGGCTGCCCAAAGCATTCCGCGGCGCATTAACTCCTGTGCAGTGGGAGAGTGGTCAAAAACATCATCATGATGCCCGAGAGAGCAATAGAAAACTCTGCCGTTTCCCCAGTATTTGGTCCAGGCAACCGGCATATCAACCGCTTTGTTTGAAATATGATAATAATTTACCAACGGAAAACGAGTGGATGCTAGCACTTCAATAGCCGGATCAATGTGAAGGTAGTAATGTTCGCTGCAAACCGGAAAGTCTTCCAGTCCTTCTGTGATCGGACTGGACCCCGGATGGATATTCACGATGTATTCCTGTCCGTCTCCGCCGGGATGGCTGACCCATTGCCCTCCGGTGATAAACTGCCATTCGGTATCTTGCCGAAAAGAGTCACACATTCCTCCGTGACAGCCTGCCAATCCGGTTCCTTTTCCGATTGCTCTGGCAAGATTTTCGACATATTCATGCGGGATTTCTCCCATAGTCCAGCAGGAAACAATTAATTCGTACTCTTCTAATTTGCTGGCATCTGCTAAACAATCCAACGTATCAGAAATTTGAACTATGTAATTTTCAGCTTCCAAAAGTCTTGCAAACCGGGCAGAGGTAAGCTGGGGTTCGTGACCGTCCCATCCTCCTTGAAAGATTAAAACTTTTTTCATATCAATCACCATTTCTAAGATTATTTTTAATTACAGCGTGCTAAATACAGCAGGATGCAACACCGCCGTTTTTACCGGAAGAAAATACCAGATCAATCAACTTCATAACACGCAAACATTGCTCCGGTTTTACAATTAATTCTTGCTGACCGTTTAAAACGCCGACTACGTTTTGATAATATTCAGCCCAATCCGGATTGACATTTGGAAGTTTCATCATTTGTGTTGTATGCGATGGACGTGGCGCCATTGTTCTTGTAGGACCGGCTGCAGTATAAACGATATCATCTTCCCATGCCATTTGTTCTGCGTTTTCAGCAAGTTTTACTATTTTTCCGTCACATTCCCAATTTTCGATCACAGCAGTTCCTTCCGTGCAGGAAATATGCCAGCGCGGATGATTGATGAAACAATTTGTAGAAAATTCCATCAAAGCTGATACTCCGTTTTCAAATCTCAGAAAGAGTTTCACATTGTCGTCGACCTCATTGGAGAAAACAGACTCTAAATGTGCCGATACAGAAATTACTTTAGAAGGAATTAAATCCAACAGCTGGTCTAATAGGTGAACGCCCCAGTCCAACAACATTCCGCCGCCGTTTTCCCGATACCCGCGCCATCCGAACATAGCCCCGCGAGAGCCTTGTACTCTTGTTTCAATAAAATACGGAGTGCCGATTGTTCTGCCAGATAGAATGTTCTTGACAATTTGATAATCTTTGTCCCAGCGGCGATTTTGATGAACAGTGAAAAGCTTTCCGGTTTGCTCGGATACCGCAATAATTTCTTCCAACTCAGCGGCATTCATCGTAACAGGCTTCTCACACACGACATTTTTTCTGGCTTTCAGACAGGCAATCGCATAGTCTTTGTGAAAATTATTTGGTACTGCAATCGTTACAATGTCTATCGAAGAATCATTTAATAATTCTTCGATATTTTGATAAGCATGCAACCCATTCTGAATGATTTTTTGTTGGATTTCCGGGCGAATATCATATGCTCCTTTTACATTTAATTCGGAAATTTTTTCTCGGATGCAGTTATGATGCCAGCTTCCCATTCCACCGTATCCAATAATTGCCAGGTTATATTTCATACAAAAAACCTCCTGATTTTTTCTGAATTCATGTTGACATTATACCATGTGATAGGATACAATATCTAATGAATAAAGAGAAAAAACTACTCATTTATTGCTGTGTAAAAAGCGAGCATCAATAGTATCTTTATCTCATTGCGATGATTCAGTGTTGATCAAAAACAGTAATTAAGGTGATTTAATATGATAATTCCTTTTTATGAACACCAGACGGAGTTAATACGGGGATTTTCTCAGCATCAATTAGATTTCCCGCCGCATTTACATAACTGTCCGGAACTGGTTCGGGTGCGTGCCGGACAGTTGAAAGTGCAAATTAATACACAGGAGCATATAGTCGATTCGGAATCACTGGCTATTATTTTTCCAAATGTAATCCATTCCTATCAATCCATAACGCCGGAAGAAGATACGCTGATCGACCTTTTGATTTGCGGGCAAGATTCTAACAATGGATTTCCCCGCAATCTTGGCGGATGCATCGTTGAGAATCCGATCAACCCGATTTCTTTTTTTCATTCCGATGTGGATTATATTTTTTCCGCACTGCTTGGAGAAATAGAACAGACTCCGAATTCTCGTTTGATTCATGCGTATTGGCAAATCCTTTGGCTTAGAATTCTACCGCAGCTGACCATTGTGGAATCCACACAACCGAATGTATCTGATTTGGCAACAACTCTGATTGTGTATATTACAGAGCATTTTTGTGAACCCTTGTCATTAGATTTGTTGTCCAAAAAACTCGGTGTGTGCCGTTTTTATCTTTCTCGCATTTTTACACAAGTGCTTCATATCGGATTTTATGAATATATCAATACACTTCGCGTTGATTATGCCAAAAATCTATTGCTCAACAGCCAATATAGTGTTCTTGACATTGCTATGCAATGTGGATTTCAAAGTCAGCAAACATTTAACCGTGTTTTTAAAGGAATTTGCGGTATAACGCCTTTAGCATACAGAAAACGAGCGCTTGCAATTTGATTGTTGTCATTATGGTAAAAAATTGGTGATTTCTATAAATAGGCATAGCCGGTTTGAAATGATATGATAAAGTACTTGTTTTTGATATTGAGGCAGTTGCATAAGCAGTCGAAATGTTTGTGACGCTTGAGAAAAATTGTACAGAAATGCGTTAGTGATAGCTTTTTGTTGTCATGTTGGATGATTTGCACAAAAAATATTACTAAATATTATCCTCTGCTAATGTTAGGAAAAAGTTGGTAATATTTTGCCCCTGTTTTTTGTTAAAAAAGCCATCTATACAAATTCTATGTAAATGGTGTATAATAATTTTATGATTATATTATATTATTTTTCTGTTAAAATCCGTATGATTTTAACAGAAATTTGATCATTTCATAAGATGGATGATTCAAAAATAAAATAGGAGGGCGCAAAATATGGATAAGCTTAAAGTATTAATTACAAACAATCAGAAAGATGTAAAAATTCCGACAGGTATCAGAATGTTGATCAGACGTTGCTGTCATGCCGTCCTGGAGATGGAAAATTTTGAAGGAAGTGCGGAAATCAGTGTGTCGTTTGTAAATAATGAGGAAATTCAACGACTCAATAAGGAATACAGAAACAAAGATGCTGTAACAGATGTGTTGTCATTCCCTTTGGGAGAAAACGGAAAATTCGATAAAAACGAAAATGGAGCATATGTACTGGGCGATGTCGTAATATCAATGCCGAAAGCTTACGAGCAGGCTGATATCTATGGTCATTCTCTGCAAAGAGAGGTTGGATTTTTAACGGTGCATTCTTTGCTGCATTTATTAGGATATGATCATGAGCAGGGCGGTTTGCCGGCGGTGCAGATGCGGGAAAAAGAGGAGATTGTTTTATCCAGACTTGGTATTCCGCGCGGTGCCAGCTATGTATTTGCCGATGAAAAATAATACCGAGATTGCAAATTTAATAAAAAGCTTCCGGTACGCTTTTCGAGGTTTAAAACACGCAATCAACAATGAGAGAAATATGCGTATTCATATCGTGGTGGCACTGCTCGTCGGATTTTTTTCTTTTTTATACGGACTCTCTCCCGGGCAGTATGCCATTATATTTCTCTGTTTTGGTTTTGTGATAACCAGTGAAATGTTTAATACCGCTATTGAAGCTTTGGTTAACTTGGAATCACCCACATACGATAACCTTGCACGAATTGCAAAGGATGTCGCAGCGGGTGCTGTTTTTGTGTCTGCAG
Organism: uncultured Eubacteriales bacterium; assembly: GCA_959605275.1. GTDB lineage: Bacteria > Bacillota > Clostridia > Oscillospirales > Ruminococcaceae > HGM13222. The sequence goes on from CAUHFD010000064.1 coordinate 12,055, forward strand.
TTGCTGCGGTCATTGTGGCGCTTTTTACTTTTAACGATTGGAAACGGATTTGGCAAACTTTTCTTGAAATAGGGACCACCCCGGTTTATTTGATTCCCTTTCTGGTTATGATTGTAATTGGTTGCTTTTTTATTTTTGGTTGCAATGGTAAGGTAAAGCCACAGAATAAAAAAACGGATAACTATAAATGAGCGTGTCGACAAAGTCGACAACGCTCTCGAAGGACAAACGCAATCACTGCGGCAAAGCCTTGTTCTGCGTTTTTCCCCCGATACCCCCTTTTCGACGAAAACCAGCTCCGCAAACGGCTTTGCCGTTGCTCACCGCTGTTTTTCTTTTCAAGGTGTCACTGCGGCGGCACATGTCCGCCTGCGTGACAAATTTTAAAATTTATAGTTTTTCGACAG
>CAUHFD010000065.1 GCA_959605275.1 uncultured Eubacteriales bacterium
CCGGTGCAGCGCAATAAAAAACAGAGTTGATTTGAACTCAGCCTGACGGCTGGAATTTCAGAAGAACTGTTTTATTTTGCTTATGCACACTCCGTTGCAGCGCAATAAAAAACAGAGTTGATTTGAACTCAGCCTGACGGCTGGAAATTCAGAAGAACTGTTTTATTTTGCTTATGCACACTCCGGTGCAGCGCAATAAAAAACAGCCAGAAAAATATTGATTTTAGATTGATGATACTGGTAAAAATTATAATGGTATCTGCCGGCAGTTTGTGTTATAATGTTATAATAAAAAGCAAAGCAGAGGTGCGATACCGATATAAACGAAAAAGGATTGATGGTTGTATGCCTGTTCACTTGGATCAACGCTTATTGGCGATTGCCCGATTGGTTCGGCAGGATGCTTATCTGGCAGATATCGGCACCGATCACGGATATTTGCCGGTATACTTAGCACAGACCGGAAGAATTTCCCGTGCCGTTGCAGCCGATATCAACGAAAAGCCGCTCAAACAAGCTGTTGCCGCTATTTCTGCGCATGGTTTGGAAAAGAAGATTGCTACGGTATTATCCGATGGGCTAAAACAGGTAGATAATCGGGTGGAAGACATTGTGATTGCGGGGATGGGCGGAGAATTAATTAGCAGTATTATTTCGGCAGCCGAGTGGCTGAAAAATCCGGATAAGCGGTTGATTCTGCAGCCGATGACACAGGATGTTTATCTGCGTGAATATCTTGCCAAACAAGGCTTTTGTATTAAAGAGGAAGATATTGCAGAGGATAACCGGCATTTGTATGTCGTTTTTTCGGTGGTATTTGCAGGAGAACAACAATGCTTGTCGCCGGAGGAAAGATATGCCGGAAAATCGATTTATAAAACAGATGCGCTGTCAAAAAAATATCTGCAAAAAAAGATTGACCGATTGGAGAAAATATCAGCCGGATTGATCAAATCGGGGGATACCTGCAAGGCATCCGAATTCAGACAGCTTTCCGAAAAGCTGAAACGATATCTGTGAGGGGCGGTTTACCGTGAAAATAAAAGAAATTTATCATTATATCAATGAAATTGCGCCGTTTGACCGGGCGCTTGATTACGATAATTGCGGTATTTTACTGGGAGATCCGGACAAAGAAGTAAAGAAATGCCTGATCTGTCTGGATGTTACCGAAACGGTATTGAAGGAAGCAGTTCAGATTGGCGCGCAGCTGATTGTTTCACATCATCCGGTGATTTTTCATCCTGTGAAACAGATTTTAGACAGCAGTCTGTTATCTCGTCTGATTAGGCAAAATATCGTGGTGTTATCTGCACATACCAATCTTGATATGGCAGAACGCGGTGTTAATTACCAGCTTGCTCTGAAATGTGGTTTAATGCCGGAAACGCTCCGAAAAATTCCGGATGATACTGCAAAACAGGCGGATGGTTCTGGTTTGGCGGGACGTTTGCCGCAGCCGATGATGCCGTCTGAGTTTGTGGCGTTTATAAAACAATCGCTTGGAATACAGCGGATCAAATACACCGACGGAAAAAAAGAGATCCGCACCGTTGCAATAAGCTGCGGCGTCGGAGGTTTCTTAATGGACACTGTGATCCAATCTGGTATTGATGCCTTGGTAACAGCGGAACTGAAACATCACGAGCTATTGGAGGCGGTATCAGCAGGGTTGACAGCAGTAGATGCAGGGCATTTTGAAACCGAACAGATTATCAAAGCGCCGCTGCGGCAAATGTTGGCTGATCGATTTAAAGAGATTGACTTTTTCTGTGCCGAGGAAGAAGAAAATCCGGCATGTTATCTGTAAAATAAGCAGAAAGGCTGCGGAGAACGAAAGGAAGATCATTTGAGATGGCATTAGACGGTGCTTTTCTGCACTTTATCAGGATGGAAATCGCGTCGCATATTGGTGCGCGTATTGATAAAATTCATCAGCCTTCCCGGGAGGAAATTGTCATTACGCTCCGCGGAAAGGGATATTCGGATAAACTGTTACTGTCTGCCGGCGCGGACAGCCCCCGTATTCATTTTACAGAGGAGAGCTTTGAAAATCCGAAGACGCCGCCGATGTTTTGTATGCTGCTCCGAAAGCATTTGGGATGCGGCAAATTAAACGACGTGCGCCAAATCGGAATGGACCGGGTGCTTGAACTGGATTTCGAAAGCATGAATGAGTTCGGCGATCGTGTGACTCTGACGCTGGTTGTTGAAATTATGGGACGGCACAGCAATATTATTTTGGTGAATCAAGACGGCAGAATCATTGACGCAATCAAACGGATCGATGAGGAAATGTCGCGGGTGAGGCAGATATTGCCCGGGATGGAGTATCGACATTTGCCGCAGCAGGACAAGCTAAATTTGCTTTCCGCAGAACGCAGCGAAGTGCTTTATCGTTTGCAAAACGGAAAAACAGAGGAATTGTCTAAGGCTTTGGTGCGGGTGTTCCAAGGGGTTTCTCCGGTTTTGGCAAGGGAGATAGCCGGTTATGCTACCCGTTATTGTGATACCTCTACCGCGGAGCTTACCGACGATATCGCTGATCGGTTATTCTTTTTCTGCGGCAGAATTCGGAAAATGCTGGAGGAAAATCACCCTGAGCCGACCATTGCTCTGGAGCAGAACGGAAAGCCGAAAGAATTTTCTTTTTTGGATTTGAAACAGTACGGGCATTATCTTGTGACTCAGCCGGTAGAGAGCTGCAGTCGGTTGTTGGATCGGTTTTATGCTGAGCGGGACAGAATGGATCGGATGAGACAGCGCTCCAATGATCTGTTGAAGCTGCTGATGAATCTGTCTGAGCGGGCTGAGCGAAAAATAGCCACCCAAACCGAAGAACTGAAAAACTGTGCAGATCGGGAGAAACTCAAAATTTACGGCGATTTAATCAACGCAAGCCTTTATCAAATCAAAAAAGGAGACAGCAAGGCAGTTTTACAGAATTATTATGCTGAAGATGCGCCTATGGTGGAAATCCCGTTAGAGCCGGGACTGACACCGGTTCAGAATGCACAGAAATATTATAAAGAATATCGGAAAGCTGCCACTGCCGAGAAGCTATTGATCGGGTTTATTGAACAGGCAAAGGAAGAACTGGTTTATTTAGAAAGTGTATTTGACGCTGTTTCCCGCACCAATGGGGAAAGCGAATTGCTGGAAATCCGTCAGGAATTAGCAGAGCAAGGCTATTTGAAAAATTATAAGAATCGAAATAAGGTGTTAAAGGCACAGCCGCCGCTCCGTTTTTTGTCATCGGACGGGTATACGATTTTGTGCGGCAGAAACAACAAGCAAAATGACAAGCTGACCTTAAAGGATGCGAAAAATTATGATATGTGGCTGCATGTTCATAATATGCCGGGCTCCCATGTCATTATCTGCGCGCAGGGTGGGGAAATTCCCAACCGGACCATCGAGGAGGCCTGTGTCATCGCCGCGTATAACAGCAAGGCGAGAGATTCGGCTCAGGTTCCGGTTGATTACACCTTGATTAAAAATGTAAAAAAGCCGAACGGCGCGAAACCGGGCATGGTGATTTTTGTTGATTACCGGACTGCCTATGTGATGCCGGATGAACAAAAAGTAAAACAATTACTGGATTTGGCGGGAAAATAATTTTCCCGGAAAGGAACGGGATTCATGAGCCGGAACAGAAAAGAAATGCTGTATCAGCAACCGCCTGATCAAAAAGCGGGCAGTCGTTCCAATTCGATCGGCAAAAGCCGGACGGCAGACTGTGCGAGAGAGGAAGGGCATTTGCCTTGTCCGCTTTATCGGAAGTGCGGAGGCTGTCAATTACAGAATATGTCTTATCCGAGACAGTTGCAGTGGAAACAGCGCAAAGTGGAAAAACTGTTGGGGAAATTCGGCAGGGTGCAGCCGATCATCGGAATGGAAAATCCATACCATTATCGTAACAAGGTGCAGGCGGCATTTGCACTTACACAAAACAAACGAATTATTTCAGGGGTTTATCAGTCCAGCACGCATCGGGTGGTTTCGGTCGATCACTGCATGACCGAAGATCAGAAAGCAGATGAAATCATCGGGACGATCCGCGGGATGATGGGTCAATTCAAATTGACGCCTTACAATGAGGATACCGGCAGGGGCTTTCTGCGGCACGTGCTGGTTAAACGCGGCTTTTCCAGTAATCAGATCATGGTGGTGCTGGTAACCGGAACGCCGGTATTCCCGTCTAAAAATCATTTTGTGGCTGCATTGCGGGAAAAGCATCCGGAAATCACGACGATATTGATGAATGTAAATCCGTATCAGACCAGTATGGTGCTCGGAGAAAACGAAAAGGTTTTATACGGTGACGGTACAATTGAAGATACCCTTTGCGGATGCGTGTTTCGTATTTCGGCAAAATCATTTTACCAAATCAACCCGGTGCAGACTGAAATTCTTTATCAAAAAGCAATTGCTTTTGCCGGTTTGACCGGAAAAGAAACGGTGATTGACGCCTATTGCGGTATTGGCACCATTGGCTTGGTTGCAGCAAAACATGCGGGGCAGGTCATCGGAGTTGAGATCAATCGGGATGCGGTAAAAGATGCCATCGTGAATGCCAAGCGAAACGGGATAAAAAACGCATACTTTTATCATGCGGATGCCGGGCAGTTCATGACCGAGATGTCGAAAGAGGGGCAGAACGCAGAGGTGGTTATGATGGATCCGCCGCGTGCCGGAAGCGATTTGGCGTTTTTGTCTTCGCTGGCTGCGTTGTCCCCCAAGAGAATCGTTTACATTTCCTGCAACCCGGAAACGCAGGAGCGGGACTTATCTTATTTGGTGCAGCATGGATATCAGGTGAAAGCTATTCAGCCGGTGGATATGTTCCCGCATACCAACCACGTGGAGACGGTTGTATTATTGCAGAAATATTCAGGAAAGTGAAAGATTGTGATGAGCGATAAAAAGTTGGATTGTCCCTGCAAAAGACTGCATTGTGAAAGGCACGGAGATTGCGATGCCTGCAAAGAGCATCATCAAAAAAAGCGATACTTGGCTGCTTGCGAGCGATTGAAAGCAAAAAAGGAGAAAATTAAATAGGTCTTATTTCGGTAAAAACGATAAAAAGATAAAAGCCGGGAGTCAAATAGCTTTCGCCGCGGTGATTGCGTTTGTTCTCTGCACATTAAAAACATATCAATTCAAAAGGAATGGTTACTATGGCGATGAAATTAAACAAGGAACTGCCTTTGCCGGCACGTTTGAAGGAAGAGTATCCTTTGTCTGAAAAATTGGTTCAGATAAAAAAAGAACGTGATCGGGAAATCAGAGCGGTCTTTACGGGGGAGTCCGACCGATTTATTGTATTGGTAGGTCCTTGCTCGGCAGATAATGAAAATGCGGTCTGCGAATATGTGAACCGGCTTGCCAAAATCAACGATAAGGTTTCGGACAAGCTGTTGCTGATTCCTCGTATCTACACCAACAAACCTCGTACCACCGGAGAAGGGTACAAAGGCATGCTGCACCAACCGGAGCCGGATAAGGCACCGGATTTGCTGGCAGGGATTATCGCTATTCGAAAAATGCATATTCGTGCCATTTCGGAAAGCGGACTGACTGCGGCGGATGAAATGCTCTATCCGGAAAATCGGAGTTATTTGGATGATTTGCTGTCTTATGAAGCCGTTGGCGCACGATCGGTGGAGAATCAGCAGCACCGGCTGACTGCAAGCGGAATGGACATTCCGGTGGGAATGAAAAACCCGACCAGCGGTGATTTTTCTGTTATGCTCAATTCGGTCATAGCGGCACAGCATGCCCATACCTTTATTTATCGGGGCTGTGATGTTACTACCGATGGAAATGAGCTTGCTCACGTGATTCTCAGAGGCGGTGTTGATAAATACGGTACCTGTATCCCAAACTACCATTATGAAGATATGATGCGGCTGTTGGCAATGTATCAGCAGTTGGAATTGAAAAATCCCGCCGCTATTATTGATGCCAACCATTCTAATTCCAATAAGCAATTTAAAGAGCAGATTCGAATTGTGAGCGAAGTGCTGCACAGCCGACGTCATAATGCAGATTTAAAAACGCTGGTGAAAGGCGTTATGATAGAAAGTTATCTGGAAGAAGGATGTCAGCCGATCGGGGCGGATCGAATTTACGGCAAATCGATCACCGATCCTTGCTTGGGATGGAAAGATACCGAGAATTTAATTTATCGTATTGCTGAAAGTTGTTAGATTGTGTCTGAATCATCGAAAACGAGAGGGCAGGTCAATGAAGATTTTGTTGGTACGTCCCATTCTGCTCAATCCTTTGACGATAACAAAGGCAATTGATTGCGAGCCGTTAGAGCTGGAATATTTATATACCGTGTGCCATCAGCTTTCTTTTTCGGCGCAAATATACGATGCCATTACAGAAAAACGGCGGTTTACTGCAGTGCTGCGGGAGTATTGTCCCGATGTGGTGGCGGTTACCGGGTATATTACCCAGGAAGGTGCAATGCGAAAATATTGCTATCTTGCGAAAAAGGAAAACCCGCGTACACTGACAATCATCGGCGGCACACACGCACAGCTTAATTTCAAAAGGCTTTATTGGGACGAAGTGGATTTTGTCTGCCGAAGCGAAAGTATGACTGCCTTTGCCGAATTGCTTCTTGCAATTGATAGAAAAGATTCATTGCAGAACATTAACGGATTGTGTTATCGTGAAAACGGAGCTTTTTCCGAAAACAAGTATTTCCCGGAACCGGCGGAGGATCTGCCGATACCGGAACGCCCCATCCTCAAACAACATCCCAAAGCATTTCGGTATTTGGATTTGGAACATACCGCTGTGATAAAAACAGCTTTTTCCTGTCCCTATTCCTGCAATTTTTGCTATGGCACATGGCTGCACGGCGGAAAGTATCAGGCACGTCCGATGGAGACGGTCTTAGAGGAACTTCGCACGATTGATGCAGATTCCGTTTTTATTGTAGATTCAGATTTTATGGTTTCGGAACTTAGGCTGCGGAAGTTTATTGACGGCGTCCGGGCAAATAAAATCCATAAGAAATTCATTTGTTATGCGCGAGCCGATTTTGTTGCAGCTCATCCGCAGCTGACAAAAGAATTGTGTGATATTGGATTCACCTATTTCTTGGTGGGAATGGAATCGGTAAATGATCGAGCTTTGCAGGATTATCACAAACAGACTACCCGCGAGGACAATCGAAAATGCATGGAAATTATTCATCAAAACGGTGCGGTATGCGTGGCACTGATGATTGCCGACCTGTCCTTTTCAGCGAGGGATTTTCAGGAAATTTACAGTTGGGTAAAACAGAGCAAATTAAAGTATGTTACTGTGCAAATATATACGCCGATCCCGCCCACTGCGATTTATCAGCAGTGGGAAGGTCGGCTGATTACCCGTAATCCGAAAAAATGGGATTTGATTCATCCGGTGGTGAAGCCGGAGAAGATGTCGGCATTTCAATTTCTTTTGCGATATCGTATTTTAGTGATGCGTTTGTTTTTGCTGGGATATCGGCGGGGTGCATACCGCTTTGTACAGATATCTTATCTGCTGGATATTTTGCGCTCCCTGTTTTGGCGGATAGGAACAAGGCGATGAAAAAAATACTGTAAACAGAGAAAGGACTTGGGTCATGTCAATTACCAAAGAAACCCTTGATTTTATGGTGGAAAATCGAATTCAAAACAGCAGAATCTGGTTTCAGAAGCATAGGAAGCAATATATAGAGTACGTGAAAGCACCGTTGACCGAACTGACCGAACGTTTGGAGCCTTGTATTCGTTCGATTGATCCGGAATTGATTACCAATCCGTCCAGGGTAGTATCCCGCATTAATCGGGATACCCGTTTTACGAAAGATAAATCCCTTTATCGAGATGTGATGTGGGTTGCATTTACCAGAGATAAAAAAGTACACGAATCGCCCTGCGGTTTTGTAATGGACTTTTCTCCGATGGGCTTTCGATATGGCTGCGGATATTGGCAGGCTCCCCCCAAAGTGATGGAGGCTTTGCGGGAAATGATTTTGGAAAATGATCCTGTATTCCGAAAAGCACAGCAGGCATATGAAGGTCAGCAGCATTTCGTTTTGGAGGGGGATTGCTATAAACGCAGTCGTTATCCGGAGCAACCTGAGAATATGCGGTTGTGGCTTGATCGAAAAAACATGGATTTTATGCATAACAGTAAGGATTTTAAGCTACTATTTTCGGAAGAATTGGCGCAGGTATTGGCAGAAGGATTTCAGCAGCTAATACCGATGTATCAGATGTTCCTTTGTGCAGAACAAAAAGCGAAAAAGGGATAACAGAAAAAGACCGGGGCAGTTCATTTGAACTGCCCCGGTAGCCTTATTAGAAAAAATCTCCTGTTTATAAAATCCATTCTACAACATCTGTACGTTTTACTGCTTCTTTCGGAGGCTCAGCCGGATATCCGAGTGCCGCCATTCCAAGTACAATGTGGCTTTCCGGCAGGTGCATTTCATTTAAAACAGTGCGAATACCGGGAGCGTCACAAATTCCTTTCAGCTGATTGATCCATACCGAACCGATACCCAGAGCGTGCGCGGCTAAAAAGATATTTTCCAGCGCGCAGGCGCAGTCTTCGATCCCATGCGGATTACTGCGCTCGTTGGATACCAGTAGCATAACATTCGGCGCATAAAAATGATAGCTGCTGTCACGATTCAGTTCCCGGCGGATTGCTGCAGCCAGTTTTTCAATCATAACAGGATTCTGCACGACCGTAAAACGGCAAAGCTGACGATTCATCGCACTGGGCGCATATCTACCGGCTTCCACAATTTGCTCTAATGCTTCCTTGGGGATTTTTTCGTCGGTAAAACTGCGTATACTTCTTCTGGTTTTAATATTGTTCAGGATCTCATTCATAGATTATCGCCGTCCTTTTTTGCATTTTCTTAGGTATAAATCTATTTTTATTGTATCACAGGGGTGTGAAAGATGCAAGTTGACATGGTGAGGATATGCTCAGCACTTTACTTTTCGTGCAAAAAATGGTATCATATAAAATAACCAAAATCATGATATGAGGTTTGGATAATTAAACAAAGTTTGTTAGAATGTCTGGAGGAAAATGCTTGAAAGATATCATAATCTTCGATGGCGCATTTGGAACTTATTACACCGGTTTGTATGGCGGAGAGGAATATCCGGAATCTGCGAATATACGGCATCCGGAAAGGGTGCAAGCTATACATCGGGAATACATAGCAAGCGGCGCTAATGCGATTAAGACCAATACTTTTGCCGCAAATCCCGCTACAATATCGGATTTCGAATTGCTTCGTGAAACATTGAAAAGCGGATATCATATTGCTATGTCGGCGGCATCTGGCTCTGTACGTGTTTTTGCAGATATTGGTCCGATTGTATCAGAAGACGCCGCGGCAGATTATCTGACTGTTGCCAAAATATTTTTGGATGAGGGCGCGAACTGTTTCTTGTTTGAAACGCTGTCGGAGATTAGTGCTTTAGAGCCGACGATTCAATATATAAAAGAAAAGGTTCCCCATGCCACAATCATTACTTCTTTTGCGGTAACGCAGGACGGATATACCCGTTCGGGTGAATATTATCAGACACTGTTTCGAAAAGCTGACGCGATGGGCGCAGATTATGTGGGGCTGAATTGTATTTGCGGACCGGCTCATATGCTGAATTTGATTTCCAAGATAGATACCGGACGATATGCAGTGATTGCCATGCCGAATGCGGGATATCCGTCTGTAATCAACGGCAGGACCGTTTATGTTGACAATCCGGCATACTTTTCCCATAAGCTGTATGATATTTATTGCTGCGGCGTGCAGGCAATCGGCGGATGCTGCGGAACAACGCCGCGACACATCAAAGAAACCGTTGAGAGAATACGAACCGATGACGGAAGCAGAGAAAAAACAGTACCTCAAGCGACTGAGCGCACCGTGGTTCAGACTTCTTTTCCCTCTAAAAGCGATCGTCCTGTTATTGCGGTGGAAATCGGCGCTCCGGTTGATACGGATATCGGGTTTGTGCTGGAGGCTGCTCATATCATAAAACGGGCGGGAGCTGACTTTATTACGATTCCGGATTCACCGCTTGCAAAAACGCGGGCAAACAGCATGATGATTGCCGCTAAAATACAACGTGAGGCGGACATTGCGGTCATCCCTCATGTTTGCTGCCGGGATCGTAATCAAATTGCGATAAAAGGAGATTTGATTGCAGGCAGTATTGAAGGAGTTCGGCATATTTTGGCAATTACCGGAGATCCTATTTCACAGACAGACAGAGACTTTGCCAAAAATGTATTTGGTTTTAATTCTTATCAGTTGATTCACTTTATCCATGAACTGAACGCAGAAGTTTTTGCTCAGACGCCTTATCACATTTGCGCTGCGCTTAATACCGGTTCGGCGAATTTTACCGCTGAGTTAAACCGGGCAAAAGAAAAGCGGTTAAACGGCGCCGATTGCTTTTTTACACAACCGCTTTTTTCTGAACAGAACATTGAAAATTTTCGGTTGGCAAAAAAAACGCTGGATTGTCCGGTAATGGCGGGAATTATGCCGTTGGCAGGATACCGAAACGCCTTGTTTTTAAATAATGAGGTGTCCGGAATTGACATTCCGGAGGAGATTATTACAAAGCTGGCGGATAAGACGGGAGAGGCTTCGAAACAAGTGTGCTTATCTTACAGCCGCTCGATTATTGACCGCGTGGCAGAAGATTGTGACGGCTATTATATCATGACGCCGCTGAAAAAAATCGATTTTTCAGAAGAGTTGATTCATTATATTATTGGAAAGCAAAAATAAGATAAAAGAGGTAACGCCATGTTAATGATCGGAGAAAAATTAAACAGTTCTATTCCAAAAACCTTGGAAGCGTTTCAGAAGCGGGACAGCGATGCAGTCATTGAGTTGATAAAAAAGCAGGAGCGTTTCGGCGCAAATTATCTGGATATTAATACTGCTCTGACGGGAGAGCAGGAAAATGATACGATGCGTTGGGCGGTTGATTTGGTTTTACAACATTCCCGGTGTGATATTATGATTGACTCGCCGAATGTCGGGGCAATCAAAGAGGCTTTGCCTTATATTCAGGAGCGAAAGGTTTTTATTAATTCTATATCAACCGATAAAGCCTATGAAGCATTGCTGCCGATGATAAAAGAAACGGGCGCATCGGTTGTGTGTTTGCCGATCGCGGGGCGGGAAATCCCTGCGCAGCCGGAAGGCCGACTGAAAAATGCAGATTTATTGATTGAAAAATTAACTGCAGCAGGGATAGCAACTGATAATATTTATGTTGATGTTTTGGTAGAAGCACTTGCAACCGAAGAAAAGGCGGCAGCAACAACGCTTAAAACCATTCGTTTGATGAAGGAAAAATATCCTGAGATACAAACAATTTGCGGGTTGTCCAACATTTCATTCGGTTTGCCCAATCGTGCAAATCTGAATGCTGCATTTTTAGCAATGGCACTGGTCAGTGGTTTGGATGCGGCAATATTGGATTGCAGTTCTCCACGCATACAGGATATGTTGTATATGGCAGAGGCTTTATTGGGCAGGGACGAATACTGCATGGAATATATTGGATATTGCAGGGAAAATATGTAATGAATCGGAAACCACCGTTAATATGACGTTTGGCACGGAATATCGACGGTGGTTTCTCTTTGCTTAAAAAAATATGGTTGCTTGTGTTTTTTATGAAAATATGCTATACTAATATTATCGAAAATGAAATTTTTCATTTTCTGTGTCTAAAGCAGAAATATGACGTACACTGCTTTGGATTGGATTTCAGAAAGGATGGCTGACCATGAACGTAGTATTTGTTGCAAAAAAAGTAACTTTGACCGATGATTTTAAGCAGAAGGCAGAAAAGAAATTGATCAAAATTGAAAAGGTATTACAAGATCCGACGGTTAACGTGGCTGTTACAGCCATAAAAGATATGGCTGTCGTGGAGCTTACCATAAAAAATAATAATTACATTTTCCGAGCGGAAAAAAGCGCTGTCGACAAATTGGATGCTTTGGATGATGCTGTGGATACTATTATTCGGCAGATTCGGAAAAATAAGACAAGGCTGGAAAAGAAACTGACACAGGGACTGGTAGATTTTCAGATCGAAGAAGAGGAAGAACAGTTTGATGTTGTCAAATACAAAAAGTTTAACCTCAAGCCGATGGATGTTACCGAAGCTATTTTGCAGATGAATCTGCTGGGTCATACTTTTTTCATGTACCGTGATGCGCAGACGAATGATGTTAATGTCGTCTACCGCAGAAAAGACGGTAATTATGCAGTATTGGAGTCGGAAATGTAGAGAGACCGACTGCGGAACATATGGAGGAGCGATAATTGAGTAAATTAAAGTTATTATGCCCTTGTCTTTTCGGATTAGAAAGCATTCTTGCCGGTGAAATCAAACGAAT
>CAUHFD010000066.1 GCA_959605275.1 uncultured Eubacteriales bacterium
CCACTCCGGCAGCTGTAATAGAAGCTACTGACGGTATATTCCAATCAGCAATTGATAGCACGCTGAATAATAGTGCTGATGCAAAGTAAACCTGACGAAATGCTTAGACCATTTTTAAGCAAATTTCAAAATAAATGGAAATGAGGTCGATTGTGTAATGAAAATCAGAAAAGCGTTGGCGATTATATTATCTGGTCTGATGATAGGATCTTTGTTTACTGGCTGTGGCGGCGAAGAAAAAAACTCGTCTGGCGGACAGGAAGGTTCTTATGATTTCGGCGGAAAAACGGTTACTGTTGCGTGCTGGGTCGACATGACGCCGAAGCTTGGCAACAGCGACGGAGATGATGCTCGTTATTATGCGTATGAGTATGCCAAAGAAAAGTATAATTGCGATATTGAATTTATTTCTATGCCGGAAAACGACTATTTCCAAACTTTTATTGCAAAGTCCTTATCCGGTCAGAAATTTGCTGATATTGTAACGGCACATTGCTGGAATTATGTCAGTTGGATTGAGCAAGGACTTCTGCTTCCGGTAACAGAATACATGAAAGATGCAGACGAACATTGGAATACAATTGCACCGAATTATAAAAATGAAATTTGGAGTATTAATGCATATCCAAAAACGAAATGGCCAGAGTATTTCCTTTTGTATAATACAGATATTTTAGCGGAGCTTAATTTGGAAAGTCCGCAAGAACTTGCCAGACAGGGAAAATGGACTTGGGAAAAATTTGAGGATTACTGTAAGAGAGCAGTAGCGGATACCAATAATGATGGTACAGTGGATCGTTATGGAATGCCGGCGTTTTGGCTTGCCGAAATTTTGAGAATGTCTGCTGACTTTACTACTGTTACTTATCAGGATGGCAAGTATTGTAATGCATGGACTCACCCAAACACCAAGGCACAGGGACTAGCTCTGTTGCAGTTTATGCAGGATTTAAAAGTAAAAGACAATGCCATACTTGGCAATACAATAGGAGGTACAGGGGCATCAGAAGAAGCAAAGGAAGCTTTCCGTACGGGAAAAGTTTTATTTGTTATGGGTGGATATTCCGGTGCAAGTGATTTTAAAAAAGAAGGCATGACAAATTTTAAGCCTGTTACACTTCCTTACGGACCGGGTGTTACCAGTTTAAAAAATTATATTCAATCTTTTAGCTTTTCTGCAATTCCAAAATACAAAGATTTTGAAACCGAGGCTTTGGTTGCTTTCTGGAAAGATTGTCAGACTACATGGGATGAGTCCAGAGGAGACGCTTATGATGCTTCCACTGCTGAGGATGATATTCAAGCTGTTTGGGCAGATCGTTTTGTCACTCAAGAAGATACACAATTCATGTATGATATGGGTAAAAATATGGAATATGTATGCACCATGGAGTCTGCAATAGATGTGGATGGACAGGATATATGGAAACTTTATCAGCCTGTTTTGCGAAACACTTCCACTCCGGCAGCTGTAATAGAAGCTACTGACGGTATATTCCAATCAGCAATTGACAGCACGCTGAATAATAGTGCCGATGCGAAATAAAGCTATGATAAAAATATCGGATGGAGAGTGAACTGAGCAGTGAGGAACTGTTTATTAAAAGGTATATCTGTGTTTTGCGTGGCTGTGTTGCTTTGCAACGGATTGTTTTTACAGTCGGCTTATGCAGAACCGGCAGCATCCGCCGGACAGCAAAGTGTTGAGTTTTATCGCTCACAGGCTTATGAAACTTATCTGGACAGCTACAAAGACGCTGTCTATCCGAAAACTGAAATTAAAATTGACGGAATCGAACAATTAGATGCCAATGCCGAATCAAATTATGAAGTAGTTGAAAACCTTGGTGGTCGGCAAAAAAGCAGTCTTGTAACCAAAGAAAGCGGGAGTGTAACTTTTCGTTTCGAGGTAACGCAGGCAGGATTCTACAACATGCAGATCGGCTATTATCCTGTTGAGGGAAAAGGTGCCCAGATCGAACGAACCCTATATATCGATGGAGAGATCCCTTTTGAAGAGGCGCGTTCTATTCTATTTTATAGAAGATGGGTAAATGTCGGCGAGGTAGAATACAGTGCGAACGGAAATGAATATCGCCGGGAGCAGGAAGAAAAGCCGGAATGGATTACATTTGACGTAAAAAGCAATGGCAGCAATTTGGACGGTTACCTGAAATTTTATTTTTCCGCCGGTACGCATACGATTACTTTGCAATCAGTCAGCGAGCCCATGGCGATTTCTGAGATTACCTTATGCCAATTGGAAGAGCCTAAGACATATGAAGAGGTTTTAAAGATTTACCAGGCAGAAGGATATCAGGAAGTATCTGCAGAAACGGATCCGCTTAAAATTCAGGCAGAAGATCCCTCTGCTAAGTCGAGCGCAACGCTGTATGCTTTAGAGGATCGTACTTCTCCAATTAATGAGCCGTTTGATATTTCTAAAACGGTACTCAATACAATCGGTGGAGTGGGGTGGTCAGCTCAGGGCGAGTGGCTGGAGTGGAAAGTAAACGTTAAAAATGCAGGTCTTTACCGGCTTTCCATTCGTGCCAAGCAAAATTATAAATCCGGTTCCTTTTCTACTCGGTCCGTATGGATTGACAATAAACTGCCCTTTGAAGAAGCAGCTAATATAAAATTCCGTTTTAACAATCAGTGGCAGATGGTAACGGCACAGATGGAAAACGGTGATCCTTATTTGTTTTATCTGTCTGAAGGAGAACATACCATTCGATTGGAGGTTGCGCTTGGAGATCATTCCGAGCTTCTGCGGTTGGTAGAAGATTCTGTCAATGAACTCAGCGGGATTTACCGTAAGGTTATTATGCTGACCGGTTCTATGCCCGATTCGCTTCGTGACTATAAACTGAAAAAGAATCTGCCGGAAATATTTACCACGATGGAAGATCAAATCAAGACTCTGAATCAGGTCAATGATTATTTGGTTAAGTTATCCGGGAAAAAGGGAGAAGAATCAGCAACCATCGACAAGCTTCTTGTTCTTTTAAAACTTTTTCAGGAAAAACCTGATAAAATTCCAGCTAATTTAACTTATTTTAATGATAATATCAGTGCACTTGCTTCTTGGATGCTGAGCGTTAGCGAACAACCGATTCTGATGGATTACTTTGTTTTGGATTCCCCCAATGCCCCAAAGCCCAAAGCTGATGCCTCTGCACTTTCCAAGATATGGGTGGAAATCAAATCCTTTTTCCTGTCTTTTGTAAATGACTATAATACAATAGAAGATTCAGCCGGCGCAGAAAGTGCTTCTTCCATGGTCGAACTTTGGCTTGCAGGAAACGCCGGACGTGACCAGGCAACTTCTATAAAAACATTGGCGGATAACTATTTTACTGAAGCGGAAGGAGTCCGACTGAACATAAGATTAGTAGATATGGATGTTTTGCTTCGTGCCGTTTCAGCCAACGAGGGACCGGATGTTGCCATTTTTCAGGCACAGTCCACACCGGTCAACTATGCAATAAGATCTGCATTACAAAATCTTTCGGAATTTAAGGATATTGATGAAGTTACTTCTCGTTTTTCAGAAAGTGCAATGGTGCCGCTGACATTTAATGGGAATGTTTATGCGCTGCCGGAACAGCAGACATTTTTAATGATGTTTTACCGCAAAGATGTTCTTTATGATTTGAATTTGTCAGTTCCTAATACATGGGAAGATTTTTATGCGGCGGTTCCGATTTTACAAAATAATAATCTTTCTGTGGGGCTGCCTTCGCCGGTGCAGACACAGTCGGGCGGAACGGCGACTTCGCTGAATGATATGTTGGTCGCTCTTTTATATCAAAACGGCATTGATGTTTATTCTGAAAACGGGGATAAATGTTTGCTGAATCGTCCCGAAGCAGTGGAGGTGTTTACTGCTTGGACAGAGTTATATACCAAATATAAAATTGATAAGCAAATAAATGAAGTCAACCGCTTTCGGACAGGGGAAGCTCCGATTGTCATTTCGCAGTACACCTTTTATAATACTCTTTCTGTGGCGGCACCGGAAATCAAGGGATTATGGGGAGTTGCTCCCATTCCCGGAACCATGCAGGAAGATGGCAGCATTAACCGCAGTGCGGGATCAACCGGAACAAACGTGATTATGTTTGGCAACGCGAAAGACAAAGAGGCATCTTGGAAATTTATGAAATGGTGGACTTCTGCAGAAATTCAAACTCTTTACGGAAGAGAAATCGAAATTTTGCAGGGCGCTTCAGCGAGATGGCCTACTGCGAATCTGGAGGCAATGAAAAATTTGCCATGGTCGGCAGAAATCTCAAAGGCTATTAACGAGCAGTGGAAATATGTAAAAGGCGTGCCTGAGGTTGCAGGAGGATATTATGTCGGACGAAATGTTGACAATGCAATCAAGCAGGTAATCAACGAGGGGCAAAATCCCAGAGAGACCATATTGGATTATGTGGATCAGATCAACGACGAAATTACATATAAGCGCCATGAGCTGGGATTGGAGTAAAAAGAAGATGGCAACTTTGACCAAGCGCAGGAGAAATTTTGAAAAAGGGAAAATATATTTTAATCCAATATTACTTTTCAATATCTTTAGTCAAGCATCAGAAAAAATAAGATATTACTGCGGTTGTTATGCGGCACTTGCGCAAAAGTTCAGAAAGGAATGGTCGTACAGATGAAAAAAAAGCGGAACATTTTTCTTGAAATGAAGAAAAACTGGGCAGCTTATCTCCTGCTTGCACCGTTTATGATTTTGTTTTTTGTATTTACAATTATGCCGGTTTTTGTAACACTTGGGATTAGTTTTACTACCTATAATATTCTGGAGTCACCGGTTTTTGTGGGGTTGGATAATTATAAGCGGCTGTTTCTGAATGATGATATCTTTGCGATTGCCATTAAAAACACGCTGATATTTGCTTTGTTTACCGGACCGCTTGGTTATGTTTTGTCTTTTCTGGCTTCCTGGGCAATTAATGAAACGTCAAAACGTTTGCGCGGATTATTGACTTTTGTTTTCTATATCCCTTCTATCTCCGGAACCATTTACACCATCTGGACCATTATTTTCAGTGGAGATATGTATGGCTATGCCAACAGCTTTTTGATGCGGATGGGATTTATAGTAGAACCGATTCAATGGTTTACGACAGAACAGTATATTCTTCCCTTGATTATTATTGTTCAGTTGTGGATGAGTTTAGGTACCGGCTTCTTGGCAATGCGTGCCGGTCTTTCGTCCATTGATACCCAGTATTATGAAGCCGGCGCAATTGACGGGGTAAAGAATCGCTTTCAGGAATTGTTTTATATTACTTTGCCAATGATGGCGCCGCATTTGATGACAGCAGCAGTTTTGCAAATTACTGCAATGTTTTCCAATGCAACTGTTGCACAGAACTTAGCGGGTTTTCCGAGTACAAATTATGCAGGTCACTTGGTTATGACGCATTTAATGGATTACAGCACGTTCCGTGTGGAGCGCGGATATGCGAGTGCCATTGCGGTTTTGCTTTTTCTGATAATGATTATTTTAAATCAGATCATTCTGCGAGTTATGAGAAAGGTGGATGTTTAAATGACAGAGCCAAAAGAAATATCCGCCTCTAAAAAAAGAAAGCTGAAAGGATTCCTTTTTAAACAATATATCGCAGGAAGTAACCGCTCTCGTTCCGGAAATGTTGCAATGGCACTATTTATCATTGTTATTGCAATTTTTAGCGCAATTCCGCTGGTAATGGCAATTGGTATGTCATTGAAACCGTTAAATGAATTGTTCTATTATCCGCCGCGGTTGTTTCCGGAACGACCCACTTTGGAAAATTTTTCGTCATTGTTTAGTTTGTTGCAGACAACATGGGTTCCATTTTCCAGATATGTATTTAATACCCTTTTTATTACTATTGTTTCAACCGGCGGTCATGTATTATTGGCATCCATGGCAGCATATCCGCTGGCAAAACTTAATTTCCCCGGGCGAAAAACCATGAACACTGCGGTAATGTATTCACTGATGTTTGTTGCGGCAGTTGCAGATATTGCAAACTACCTTACTATTTCGGCTTTGGGTTGGATTGATACTTATGCGGCAGTTATCGTTCCGTTTATGAGTGCACCTCTTGGGTTGTTTATTTTGCGAAATTATATGACAACCGTACCAACTTCACTTTTGGAGGCGGCAAAAATTGACGGCTGCAACGATATTGTTATTTACTGGAAAATTGTTATGCCGCTCGTAAAACCAGCTTGGTTGACTGTAATTATTTTAATGTTCCAACAGGTTTGGGGAGTGGCGAATACTACCTACATATATAGTGAAGAACTGAAAACACTTCCATATGCATTGAGCCAAATTACCAGCGGCGGCGTCGTACGTGCCGGTGCCGGTCAGGCTGCAAGCGTGTTGATGTTATTGGTTCCCGCAATCGTTTTTATTTTTAATCAAAGCCGTATACTTGGTACTATGGCAACTTCGGGTATGAAAGAATAGGAGGAGAAGAGTGAAAAAGTTATTTCAAGTACTATGCGGCATCTTTCTCTCGGCTTCTTTCGTAACCTCTGTGACCGGAACAATTCATGCTGCACCCTATAAATCTTACAATTATGTGAATGGCAATAACGGTATTACTGATGTCGCAGCCCCCACGGCTTATTTGCCGGTAAAGGTACTGGACGAGAACAATCTTGGAGTAAAATTATCTGCTCCGGAGGACCTCTGCCAAGATGATGAGGGAAACTTTTATGTGCTGGATTCCACAACCGGTTATGTTCATTCTTTCACATCAAACTGGGAAAAACGATATACGCTATTTGGATATTTGGAAGCCGGCAATCAAAATCCAACGGATCTGAAAAAGCCACAGGGAATTTGTGTATGGAACAACATTCTTTATGTGGCGGAAACCGAAGGAAATCAAATTGTAAAATATGATATTAACACAAAGGAAGTTGTTGGTTTCCTCAAACAGCCAAAGTCAGATTTGCTGGGAGACGGATTTGAGTTTCGCCCTAAAAAAATCGAAGTGGACAGTACCGGACGTATTTTTGTGGTTGCGGAAAATGTGAATCAGGGATTAATGGAATTGACACAAGAAGGTGCTTTTGTTGGGTTTGTCGGAAGCAACTCTGTTGTGGCAAGTCCCTTTGAAGTGATTTTTCGATATTTTCTTACTGAGGAACAGATTGCAAATCGGGTTGCATTTGTTCCGGTTGAATACACTAATATTTCTTTGGATCCGTCCGGCTTTATTTATGCGGTAACAGCGGTCAGCGAAGTGAATACGCCGATCCGGAAATTGAACCCCGCCGGAAAGGACATTCTGGTCCGGAATCCTGTCAATGGCGTAGATGCGGTAGCAGGTGATCTTTTATACGATAAGAGTTCTGCGGCCGCGGATAGAGGACCTTCTTCCTTTGTGGACATTGCGGCGAACGATCAGGGAATTTATTTCGCATTGGATAATAATCGGGGAAGAATTTTTGCCTATGATGAAGATGGCAATATGCTGTTTGAATTTGGCGGCAATAATACCTATCAAACAGGAACGTTTATTCAACCTTCTGCACTCGGTATTGTCGGAAACAGAATATATGTTCTTGACCGAGACAGGAAAAATATTGTTGCTTTTGAGCCGACAGAATATGGTCAGGCAATTATGGATGCGACGCGCAGTTATGTAGAAGGTAATTATGAAAAGAGTCTTGTTCAATGGGAAGGACTCTTAAAGAAAAACTGTAATTTTGATTTAGCATATGTAAAAGCCGGTTTTTGCCTTTATCGAATGGGTGATAATAAAAAAGCAATGGAATATTTTGAATTGGCTAACGCCAGGGAATATTATACCAAGGCTTTTGTAAAGTACCGGAAAGACTGGTTGAATGAAAACTTCACATGGTTGATTCTGGGTGCAATTATGATTTTGATTTTGCTTATCGTTGTCGTCTGGTTGATTCGTAAATGGAAAAATCACCGGAAAGAATTTGTCTCCGGAACGGAAAGAAGAGGTGTCGGCGGATGAAAGCAAAAGAAAGCTATATTTTGAAAGTTTTGGTTCATCCAATCGATAGCTTTTGGGAAATGAAATTTCAGCACAAGGCAAAACGATGGATCCCTCCGCTTTTGGTTATTATTTACTTTTTGGCAACGATTTTTGAGCGGCAGCTTCGAGCATTTTCGTTTAATGAGGCTTATAATACTCCCCTTGATTTAATGTATCAGATTCGTATCGTTATTTTACCCATCGTTTTGTTTTGTGTGTCTAATTGGGCAGTTACTACTTTGATGGATGGAAAAGGAACGATGCGGGATGTATTTATGGTCGTTGCTTATTCTTTGGTTCCACTTATTATTTTTAAGGTACTAGGTGCTGTTATTTCAGGCGTTTTATCTTTAAATGAAGATATATATCTTTACTTAATAGATAGCTGTGGGATACTGTGGTTTGCAATTATCCTAGTTGTAGGAATTATGACAGTACACCAGTACAGTTTTAAAAAGATGTTGGCTACTATGTTGCTTACAGTAGCGGCTGCGGCAATCGTTATTTTTGTAGTTTTGCTTTTCTTTAACCTGTTTTCTGAAATATTCGGGTTTATTTACACGATATACCGTGAATTAACACTGCGTATTTAGAAATTAAAACTGTAATTCGGAAAAATAAACAGGAACGATCAGAACTACAACAGCTCCGAAAGGAATGGTCATATCTATGAGAAGATGGAATAACAGGAGGAAGTGTTTCCGATTACCTGTTCTTGGGCTTGCCGCAGCGTTGATCTTTGTTATGCTTAGCAGTTGCGGAGATACATCAGAATCGGTGCAGCCCAATACAGCCGGTTTGGAAAAGTATGGACAGGAGCTCATACTTTCAGATGGATGGAATGAATTGGCTGGCGTTGGAAATTTGAAGCTTTCGATTGATAAGGAATCTCTTTCCGTGTCGGTTGAAAATACTGCTACGGGAAAGGTTTGGAGAACAAATTCGCTTAATCCGGAAGAAGATACTACTGCGCAGGGAACCAGTAAAGATATGCTGAAAGCTCAGTTTCAGTTGTATTATTATGATACTAACGGCAACCTGAAAACAATGAATAGTTACACTGATTCGATTAAGTTTAACCAAACCAAAGTGTTTTCGCTTGAAAACGGAATAGCTGTTCATTATTTGGTTGGAGATACCACAAGAGGAGAATCGGATATTCCGGCTCAAATTAGTAATCAGCGTTTTACCGAAGTGGTTTTATCCAAATTAAGCGATTCAGATGCAAAAGAACTCAAAAGCTATTATAAATATTATAAAAACGATGATATGTGGGCAATTCGTCCGGCAGGACGAAATAATGTTACACAAGTAATTGAGCTGTTTGACAAGGCAGGATATACAGAGGAAGATCTTGTAGTAGATAACGGGCAATTTGGCATTTCCAGTCTTTTATCTAAGAAAGCAACTTTTGAAGTTGTGGTTGAATATCTTTTGGAAGACGGTTCTTTAAGGGTAAATATTCCCACAGAGCAGTTGGTTTATTCGGAAGATTTTCCGCTTTACCAGATCAAACTGCTGGAAAATTTTATGACGGCAACCAATGAGGCAGAAGGATATATTTTATTACCGGATGGCAGCGGATCATTAATTCAATTTAATCCGCAGATTTCGAGCAGAGACACAATCAGCATTCCGATATATGGAGCGGATGGTGCTTTGAAAAGTGCCAACTCAGGAATCAGTGCACAAACTGCTTGCTTGCCGGTTTTCGGAATGAAAGAAAATAATGATGGCATTTTGGCAGTGATTGAGTCCGGTGAATCTTGTGCATCCATAGAAGCATATCGTGCAGGACGAAATAACGATAATTATGCTGTATATCCGATTTTTAATGTCGTTAATATGGATTTTATTTATTTGTCGGGTGGAGATACGCTGTCTACTGTTCCCGCATTTCAAAGTAAGTTGTTTGATGGAGATTATTCTGTACGATATTTATTCCTTGATGAAGGGAAAGCAGATTATATTGGCATGGCAGACGCTTACCGCAATATGTTGCTTAAGAGCGGAAAGCTACAAAAACTTGTTGAGACAGAGAACGTGCCAATCGCGATTGAGACAGTAGGAGGAGTTACTGGGTATAAATCTTTTTTAGGTGTTTCCTATACCGGTTTAACTCCCGCAACGACCTATAGCCAAAATATTGATATCTTGACTTCTCTTTCGGAAAACGGCATCAATCATATTGATCTTAAGATTTCCGGATGGTTTAACAACGGATATCGACATGATTATCCTTCCAAAATAAAATTGGATGGAGTATTGGGTGGGAAAAAAGAATTACAGAAGTTAGTAAAATATTGTTCGGAAAATGAAATAGGACTTTATCCGGATGTAGATTTGCTGACTGCGTATTCTTCTACTAACGGCTTTTGGCCTGTGTTTGATGCGGCACGCTATTTGGATGCGACAGAGGCTAAAGTATCAGAACTTTCTCTTGCTACAAAGCAGGAACGGGAAGAAGATGGATTGAAAGATCCGTTCCGATATATTATTTCTCCCGGCAAATTAAGCGGGCTTGTGGATAGTTTCTTAAAAAAATATCAGAAATTCTCTTTTGATGGAATTTCGCTGCGGACAATGGGAAGCGAATTATATTCGGATTACGATAAAGAGGAAACATACAGCAGACCGACAGCGCAGAAAATTGTTACAGAGGAACTTTCTAAGGTGGCTGCACAAGTGCCTAATATTATGATTAATAAAGGGAATTCCTATGCCATAGAATACGCAAATAAAATAGTTGATGTACCGGTAGATCACAGTGCCTTTATGCTGACAGATTGCTCAGTACCTTTTTATCAGGCAGTATTTCATGGCTATATTGAGATGTTTGGACCGGCAATGAATTTTTCGGATAACACCACACAATCTGTTCTTCGTAGTATTGAATACGGTGTTGGACTACAATATCAATTGATTTATCAGCCGTCTTCTTTTTTGAAAAATACAGAATATGATTTGTTGTATTGTTCCAATTATCTTGATTTGATGCCGGAAATTGCCCAAAATTACAAATCGGTAAATGAGGCGCTGCAAAAAGTAAGCACGGCAGAAATTACAGGTCATCGACAGCTAACGGAAAATGTTTTTGTTACGGTTTACAGCAACAATATTAAAGTTTATGTTAATTATAATTCAGAAGCAGTTCAGATCGAAGATGTTTCGATTAATGCTCAGAGCTTTGTGGTAAAGGAGGGATAGAATGAAAAGCAAGAATCAAGGTATGACATTAAAAAAACGCAGAATGATAAACGGTTATCTTTTTATTCTGCCTTGGATGGTTGGTTTTTTGTTCTTTTTCCTGACTCCTATTGTTCTATCTGTTACTTTTTGCTTTAATAAAGTGACTGTTGGAGAAGCTGGTTATACATTGAACTTTTTAGGGATTCAAAACTTTATGACTGCTTTAACAAAAGACGGTAAGTATCCGGAATTACTGCTAAACTCGATTGTCAATTTGGTATCCAATGTTCCGATTATTGTAGTTTTCAGTTTCTTTGTTGCTTTGCTGCTAAAACAGAAATTTAGAGGAACAGCAATTGTAAAAGCAATTTTCTTTTTGCCGATTATTATGTCATCTGGATTGTTTGTTGACTTGCAGTCAAATTTCGGACAGGTTACAACTTCAACAGTGGATGCTGCGATGGAGGCTTCTTCCGGTATGTTATCGGTTTTTTCCAGCAGTAACCTGACCAGCTATTTGATGGAAATCGGGCTACCTGCTCAATGGATTGAATACCTGACAGGACCAATTAATCAGATTTATTCTATTATTACAAACTCAGGCATCCAAATTTTTATTTTCCTTGCAGGACTGAATTCTATTTCTCCTGCACTGTATGAAGCTAGTAATATTGAGGGTGCCACAGGGTGGGAAGCGTTTTGGAAAATTACCTTTCCGATGATGACTCCAATGATTCTCGTAAATGTAGTATATTCTATTGTTGACAGTTTTACTGCGACAACAAACGGTGTAATGGAATATGCTTATGATTTAGCGTTCGGCAGTTTTGATTTCGGGTTGTCAAGCGCAATGAGCTGGATCTACTTTTTGATCTTATCGGTCATTATGGGGATTGTCGCTTGGA
>CAUHFD010000067.1 GCA_959605275.1 uncultured Eubacteriales bacterium
GAGCATTAAAACAGGGTATGGAAGGGTACGGATATATTTTTTCTACTTCCAATTGCGTATATACCGGAATGCCGCTGGAACGATATGAGTTGATGAATCGTATTTGGCGGAAAGAAGGTGTTTATTCAAAATAAGAAATTTCGTTAGTTGAAAAAGGACACATCTTCTTGGAATTTTCTGCACCACATAGATATCATAAAAAATGATAAATTTTAAAATTTGTCACGTAGGCAGAAGTGTGCCGCCTGTTTTTGCCGACAGCACCGGGATTGTAACCAACGGATTGGTTGCACAGTTTGACGGTAAGCATAGTATCAAAACGGGGCAAGATAAAAATTCTACAACTTGGTATGCTCTGGCGGGAAAAATGATATTACAGTTAAAAATTACAAAAACTCAGTCCTGTTCATTTTATCAACGGGACTGAGTTTTTTCTGCGTGTTGGTATCAATACCTATCTTTTTCCTTTATATTGTGCTTTTTAAGGCGTAACGTGGCAATCAACGGGAAATGGTCCGAGGGATAACAGCCGTTGATACAGCTGCTGTCAATGGTGACATCGCTGACTTCAAATTCTTCACTGAGAAAAATATAATCAATCGGTTTGGATTTTTGCTTGCCTTTAAAGCCGTGATAGGTATTCCGGATTTTATCGCTGTCCATACAGTCGTAAACGTTAGTCAGATGAATGTCTGAATAGTGATGCAAATTTTCGGATAACACGCGAATCGGCTTGCTGTTTGGCTTTGCGTTCAGATCCCCCATTAGGATAGTCGGCAGTTTTTCTTTTTGATTCAGCTGATGCATATAATCCAGAATGATTTGTACGCCGAGTCTTCTTGCCGGACCGCATATGTGATCGAAGTGGGTGTTAAAAATTCGGATTCGGCTGTTTAGATGCTTGACATATACTTCGCCAACAGTACAAATTCTGGGAAAGAAAGAAAAATATGCACGGCTGCCTTGCTTTTCCGGATTTTTAGACAGCCAAAATGTCTTCCAAAAACAAATATCGGTTTCTTGATTACGGAAAATAATAGAAGACTGTTCATTCTGCAAATGTCTGGAACGACCCAGCCCGAAAATGCTGTATCCACGCAGCAATTTTAAGATATCGTCGCGCATGGCAGGCATTAATTCCTGCACTCCTATAATGTCTGCTCCTGATTTTTGAATCACTTGGCTGGCAAGATATTTTCGATTCTGCCAACTGTTTTTTCTATGAAAAAAAGAATCTCTTTTCAGGTTAAAGGAAATTACTTTTAAAGCAGCATCCATGAATTTTAAAACGACCTTTCAACGACCTTTTATGTGTTATTATTATGTAAACATCTCGCGAAACGAAGTGCAGCGGCATAACAAGTGTTCTGCGTGTCGCAAGCGACACAGAACGTTCGAAATCTTCCATTTCGGTCACGTTCCAAGGTTATTATAACATAAACTACTGGCGCAGCGAAGCGAGCAGTGTTTCAATGTTCTCAAAAGCATTCTGTCTCTTTAAGAACATTATAACATACCATTCATTTGGATATATCAAATGAATGTAAATTTTTACGATAACTGAAAGCCGTGCATAAATCCGTCTAATTCCAGAGAACAAATATCGCCGCCGATGACTTTGTCCTCGTAAACGAGAATATTCGCTTTGACGTTTTGCTTGTTGTCCGGATAATTGGTGACATCGTAAGTCCAGCGTTTTACGCTCTTTCCACGATAGGCTGATAAATCAAAACCTTGCTTTTTTTGAATGACGTTATATTTTTCATAAACATCATTGAATTCTGTCGGAATGGCGACCTCGACGATTTCACTGGGCTCGTTTTTCACTTCCCATCCGAACTGCTTGAGATAATTGATTCTCTGCTCGTTGTTTTCGGCAGCCAGTCCGGTTATCTTTTGTCCGCTGTTTTTCACAACATCAGCCGAAGCACCTTTTGCAGAAATCATAAAGGCGCAAAAAATTCCGGCAACCAATAATACAGACAATCCGGCAATGATCTTTGTTTTAGTCATTTTCATTGATACAATAAACATAATAATCACCATTCCTTTGTGGATTTGTTCCTGCCGGCTTAAGTATCATGGGCAGCAGGAACAAACGAAGTGTGGAAAATGATATTTTTCACAAGACTCATTGTTTCTCACACATTGTAGTTGATACATATATATGCCGGAACGGCTTGACTAAATGCTATTATATCCGTTGTAAAATGACGGAATTTACCACTCTATTTGGTCAACTGGCATAGACGCCGCAGCATTTAAACTGTCATCCGCTCGAATGCCGCTTTGGTATTCAAAATAAGCCTGACAACCGACCATTGCCGCATTGTCTCCGCAAAGGGAGAGGGCTGGCATACAAAAAGTATATCCGTTATTCTGGCAATCTTGCTCTAAACGCTTGCGTAAGCCGGAGTTTGCGGCAACCCCGCCGGCAACCGCGATGGTCTGATAGCCGAATTCTTTGGCTGCCGCCATCAGCTTGCTGCTCAGAATATCACAGACGGTCTGCTGAAAGCTTGCGGAAAGATCGTTTGTGTCAATCTTTTCGTTTTTCTGCTCTGCATTATGGAGTAAATTGATGACAGCGGTTTTCAGTCCCGAAAAGCTAAAATCAAACGGACAGCCATCTACCTGCGGATGGGGAAGCTTATAAACTCGCGGATCACCTTTTTGGGCGGCTTGATCAATTTCTTTGCCGCCCGGATAAGGAAATCCCATGGCGCGCGCCGCTTTGTCAAATGCTTCTCCTGCCGCATCATCCCGTGTCCTGCCGATGACTCTGAAGTCAGTATAGGTCAACACCTCGATGATGTGGCTGTGTCCGCCTGACGCAACCAGACAGAGAAAGGGCGGTTTTAAATGCGGATTGGATAAATAATTTGCGGCAATGTGGGAACGGATATGATGTACCGGAATCAACGGTTTGTTTGTTGCAAGTGCAAGCCCTTTTGCGAAGTTAACGCCCACCAGCAGTGCACCGATTAACCCCGGAGCAGCAGTTACACCGATGGCATCGATGTCGTTAAGGGAGAGGGAAGCATCGGAAAGCGCTTGTGAAACAACTGCGGTAATGCTTTCACAATGGCGGCGGGAAGCAATCTCGGGCACGACGCCGCCGTAGAGACGGTGTTCCTCTATTTGAGACGCAATAACGGAGGAAAGCACCTTCGCGCCGTCTTCGACCACTGCGGCGGCGGTTTCATCGCAGGAGCTTTCAATCGCTAAAATTTTCATAAGTATGAGATCCTTTCTGTTGTTCTGCCGGAACGATATCTTTGTTCATGAGGATAGCGTCTTCCTCCGGTTCAGAATAAAAGCGTTTCCGGATGCCAACAGCTTGAAATCCAAATTGTTCGTATAGGGCGATGGCAGACAGATTGCTTTTACGCACTTCAAGCACCAGCATCGTCAAACGGTTATTCCGGCAATACGTAATGGCGGCAGTCAATAATGCCTTGCCTATACCCCGTCGGCGATAGGCTTTTTTAACCGCAATATTGTTGACCGAGGCTTCGTCCAAGACAAAACCGAGATTGATAAATCCGGCAATATCGCCGTCGGATTTGGCAACGAAGGTAACTGCTCTGGGATTGGACAGTTCCGCGATAAAAGCATTGTGCGACCACGGTCGGGAAAAACATTCCGCCTCAATTTGTGCAACGGCGGCAGTGGTTTGAGCAGACATCGGTTCAATTTGTATTGCCATGATTCAGTCCCCTTCGGAATCTTATTCTTGACGGGTTATGTTTAGTAGTTCTTCCTCAAAAAAACGGCAGATTGCATCCAAACAGGCTTCATAAGCCTCTAAATCCATCCCGTAAGGATCCGGGATCCCGATCACCGTGATTTTTTCAGCGGCATCAGGCAGAACACGGAGGATTGCATCGCGATGAGCCGCAGTCATAACATAAATACGGGTTGCTTCTTTGACCAATTCGGGGGAGAGCTGTCGTGCACGATGTGCATTGGCATCAATTCCGCGATTTTGCAAAGCAACCAAGGCGTTTGGGCTGGCAGGTTCGCCTTCTGCCGCCGCCATGCCAGCACTGGTTACCATGATGCGATCGGACAATCCTTGTTTTTCAATCATATCACGTGCCAAATATTCTGCCATTGGACTGCGGCAGGTATTTCCGGTACAGATAAATAATAATTTTTCCATTTTGTAACACTTCCTTTAGCCCTTTGCGTCGTACCAATTTTCTCCTTCTGAAATATCAACTACCAGAGGAACCGACAGTGAAGCGGCATGTTCCATTTCTTCCTTCAGAATATTTTTTGCCCGGGGTGCATCCTGATGACTGACCTCGATCAGCAGTTCATCGTGCACCTGCAAAATCAATCTGCCGTCGATGTTTTCTTCTTTCAAACGGCGGTAAACCCGATTCATCGCAATCTTGATAATATCAGCAGCAGAGCCTTGAATCGGAGCGTTCATGGCAACCCGTTCCCCAAAACTGCGGAGATTGTGGTTGGAAGCTTTCAGCTCTAAGATTTCCCGTTTTCTTCCATAGATCGTTTTGGCATATCCGGTTTCTTTTGCTTCCTCGACCGCATGCTTCATAAAACGATCCACTCCGCTGTAAGTGGTCAGATAGTTTTTGATATATTCTCCGGCTTCCTTGACCGAAACGCCGATATCCTGCGATAAGGAAAATGCGGAAATGCCGTAAACAATCCCGAAATTTATCGCTTTGGCGCGGCTGCGTACCGAAGCAGGCAGGATATCCTGCGGAATGCCGAATATCTGTGAGGCAGTGATGGTATGGATATCTGCACCGTTTCGGAAGGCTTCAATCATATTTTTATCCTGCGAGATATGCGCCAAAATTCGGAGTTCAATTTGGGAATAGTCCGCGTCCAACAGAGTATATCCGTCTTTTGCAATGAAGAATTTCCGCATTTGGCTGCCAAGCTCGGTGCGAATCGGGATATTCTGCATATTCGGCTCGGTGGAGCTGATTCTGCCGGTGCGGGTTTCGGTTTGATTGAAAGTGGAACGAACTCTGCCGTCCGAATCGATTACTTTCAGCAAACCGACAACGTAGGTGGAATTCAGTTTTGACAGTTTGCGGTATTCGAGCAAGATTTTGACAAAAGGATGATAGTTTTGCAAGCTTTCCAATACTTCAGCGCTGGTAGAATAGCCGTTTTTGGTTTTCTTTTTCGCCGGCAACCCTAGCTTTTGGAATAGAATTTCACTCAAATCGTTGGTGGAATTCGGATTGAATTCATAACCGGCAATGTCAAACATCTGTTTGCGGAGCAGTTCGATTTGCGCTTGGAGCTGTTCTCCGAATTGCCTGATTCCTGCGGTGTCTACCGCAAAGCCATCGTATTCCATGCTTGCCAGCACTTCGGTCAGCGGCATTTCGATGTCCTCAAAAAGAGGTAGCATTCCTTCTTTTTCCAAAGAAGTAGCCAGGCAATCGCATAATGGAGATAACAGCGCAATATCGCGGTATTCCTCCTGCTCAAACAGGGGTTCGTCGGGCAGAAAGTGCTGTGCGAGAGTTTGGATATGATAGCTTTTTGTTCCGGAATGAAGTAAATACGCGGCGATAACTGCGTCAAAGACAACATTGGAAAGAGAAATACCGTTTTGGTTGCAGAGCAGATAAACCGGCTTGACGTCAAAGGTGCGTTTCGGAAGATTGCTTTGGCAGACAACATCAAAAAAGATATTTTCCGCGTTAAAATCATAAATCGAAATGGTATCTCCCAAATGAAAATGTAACGAGGAAACTCTGCCTTTGTCGGTATACAGCAGGAAATCTATTTTTCCGTATTGACCGAGCTTGGCTTTTAATTCCTCAATCGGACCGTTCTTTTCGAGTTTTAGCTGTACTTGAGGCTTGTCCCGATGATCGCTTTCCCGCGGCGGAGGATTTTCCAATCCCAGGCGGGGCAGAAAGCTGTACATTTCCAGTTCGGAAAGAATCCGTGAGGCTTCTGCTTTGTCAGAAACCGTGTGATAAAGCGATGACAGCGGAGTATCCAGCGGAACAGCGCAGTCGATGGTACCCAGTTTTTTGCTTAAAAAGCAGATCTCTTTATCCTGAATCAGCAATTCTCTGGCGCGCGGCTTTATTTCACTGCTGTCCAGGTTGTCATATAAATTTTCAACACTGCCGAACGTCTGAATATAATGGAGCGCTGTTTTTTCTCCGATTCCCTTGACTCCCGGAATGTTGTCCGAGCTGTCGCCCATCAACGCTTTGACATCCCGCAGTTGGGCGGGAGTTAAACCGTATTCTTCTTTGATTTTTTCGGGGGTGTAGTCGATGTTATCTTTGGTCTTTACTAAACGTACGGTGATGTTTTGATCTGTGAGCTGCAAGCTGTCGCGATCACCGGTAGAAATAACAGCAGTGTCTCCGTTTGCCTGACAGGCTTTTGCGAGAGTGCCGATAATGTCATCTGCTTCATATCCCTCACACTCGATTACAGTGTGCCCCAGCGCGCGCAGCAATGCTTTGATATAAGGAAACTGCTCCCGCAGTTCGTCGGGTGAGGGCTTGCGCGTACCCTTGTATCCGTCATACATCTTATGGCGAAAGGTTGGAACAGGCAGATCGAAAGCAACAGCTACGCCATCAGGAGCAATTTCTTTTATCGTTTTCAACATAATGTTAAGAAAGCCGAAAATGGCATTGGTGTTTACTCCGCTCTTGGTAGTCAGCGGTCTGACGCCATAAAAAGAACGGTTCATAATACTGTTTCCGTCTATAATTAAAAGTTTCATCGATAAAACTCCCATCAGTGCCGTATGTTCGGATTTCATCTGTAAAAAGCGTGGTTGACGAAATGTCTTACGGCTATTATAATGAAAAATAACACGAATTCAAAACAGATACATTAAATATCAGTATAACACATTCTCGAACAATTATCAATTACCGAAAAACATCGATGGAAGGAAAAGAGTTTTGATTAAAACAATAAAAATCGGAAATGTAGCAATAGAACAAACGGCAGCATTGGCACCGATGGCTTCGGTAGCCGACCGTGCTTACCGGATGATGGCAAAAAAGTTCGGTGCGGCATATATGGTTGGCGAGATGGCGAGCGCAAAAGGCTTGTGCTACTCCGATCGCAAGACGGCAGAGCTGTTAGAATGCACGCCGCAGGAACGCCCGATGGCGGTACAACTGTTCGGAGATGAGCCTGCATTTATGGCACAGGCTGTGGAAAAGGTGCGGGGGTATCAACCGGATATCATTGATATTAATATGGGGTGCCCGGTGCCGAAGGTGGTTAACGGCGGTGCGGGCAGCGCCTTGCTGAGAGATCCGAGGAAAGCGGCTGAGATTGTCAAGGCAGTGGCGGCGGTTTCGAATGTGCCGGTGACGGTAAAAATTCGGAAGGGCTGGGATGACAAAAGCGTAAACGCGGTGGAATTTGCTAAACGGATGGAAGATGCCGGTGCGGCGGCAATTGCAGTGCATGGAAGAACCAGACAGGAATATTACGGACCACCTGCGGATTGGGATATTATTGCGCAGGTAAAAGCGGCAGTATCGGTGCCGGTCATCGGAAACGGTGATATCATTGACGGAAGAACAGCCGCTGAGATGTATCGGCAAACAGGATGCGATTTGGTAATGATCGGCAGAGGCAGTTACGGCAGACCATGGATATTTCGGGAAGTACGCGCCTATTTGGAAACCGGGAAGGAATTGCCTCCGGTGTCGTTGGAGGAACGGCTTTCGGTCATGCAGGAGCATGTTGAGCTGATTTGCAGATATAACGGAGAGTACGGCGGCATGCGGATAGCCCGAAAGCATGCGGCATGGTATCTCAAAGGCTTGCGGAGAGCTGCGGCATTTCGGAAGGACAGCAGCAGTTTGGAAACATTAGAAGATTTTTATCGTTTGCAGGAGAAGATCAGACAAACGCAGCAAGAAGCGGAATGACTGCGCTGATGACAAAAGTGGGACGGAAACGGAAAGGATAGGACAAAAATGATAGGAACAGGGACAATCGTCAACGTGTCGGCGGTAATCATCGGCAGTGGTCTCGGAATGTTGATTCGCGGCGGAATCAAGCAGCGCTTTCAGGATATTTTAATGCAGGCGCTGGGACTTTCTACCTTGTTTATCGGCGCATCGGGAGCTTTAAAGGGGATATTTACGGTCAATGGGGAAGGACTGGAAACCGGTGGCACTATGGTACTGATTTTATCGTTAGTACTCGGCGCGTTGATTGGAGAAGGGATTGATATTGAAAAACAGATCGAACGGTTCGGCGAGTGGCTGAAAAGAAAGGTAAAAAGTAACGGCGATTCCAGATTTGTGGAGGGCTTTGTTACCTCCTCACTGGTGATTTGCGTCGGTGCGATGGCGGTGGTGGGAGCACTGCAGGACGGGCTGACCGGAGATGCTACCATGCTGTATACGAAAGCGATACTGGACTTTGTTATTGTCTTGGTGCTTGCTTCTGCATTGGGAAAGGGCGTGCTGTTCTCAGCCTTGCCGCTGGGAATATTACAAGGATCTATTACCCTGTTTTCCGGCATTATTGCCCCGGTTTTGTCGGATAAAATGATTGACAATCTTTCTTTTATCGGTTCGGTTTTAATCTTCTGCGTCGGAATCAACCTTTGCTTCGGAAAGAAAATTAAGGTGGGAAATTTGTTGCCTGCATTGGTGATTGCAGTGTTGGCTGCTTTGATTCCGGTTTTGTGATTTAGGTTATCTTTACAGATTATTCACGCATTCCCTTTAAAAAGCTATTGATGAAATAGCTTTTTTCAGTTATAATGATATCTATTGGTGTAAACGATACGGAGAGGAAAGAGGGTGAAACAGCATACTTAGCGGCAATACCGCAATGTTATGCTTTTGTTTATGAAAAAGTGGCTTGGTGTAGCGGTAGGAATGTTGGCTGTATCGCTGATGTTCTCGGGATGTTCCATGATGGGAAACACAGCAGATCCGGTGGATGAAGAAAGTATGAAACTGGTGCAGCTGGAAAAACCTGTTGACGGACAAGATATGGCGGTTATGACTACCGATAAGGGCGTTATCAAATTTGTACTTTATCCGGAATATGCGCCGAAAGCAGTGGATAACTTTAAAAAGCTGGTAAAAGAGGGCTTTTACAACAATACGAAGGTGTTCGGCGGAATGAACGATACGGCTTTTCTGGCAGGAGCAACCGATGATACCGGTTTAAAGGGGAAAACCCAGGACGGTAAAATGATCGAAAACGAGTATCACGATAATCTATGGCATTTTGGAGGAGCTGTTTCGATTTACGGCAACGAAACCGGATGGTTTAATAAACACAAAGAAACCGGAGACAGTAGATTTATGATCAATACCGATATTGCAGTATCGGAGGAAGTTTTGACTAAAATGGAGCAGGGCGGATATCCCCAGGCGGTGATTGACGGATTTAAGGAAAAAGGCGGGCTTCCTAATTTCACCCGAAATTATGCGGTGTTTGGACAGGTGATTGAGGGAATGGATGTTGTAAACGCCATTACCACAGATGGCTTCGATGAAGAAACACAGCTGCCGAAAACAGAAATTAAAATTATCAGCATTGAACTCACCACCTATAAAGCTTCTGCGGAGGATTCCGTTTCCTCCGTAAAGATGGAATCGGGCGTTTCTTCACAACAAAACGATTCTGAAACGGTTTCATCTAATGTAAAATAATGAAGAACAAAAAACAGAGAGGAAAGAACATCATGTTAAATTTTAAAGAGCAAACAGAGAATCAGCCGATGGCTGTCATTAAGACCAATCATGGCGATATGAAAGTTATGCTGTTTCCGGAGGCGGCACCGAAAGCAGTTGAGAATTTTACGACACATGCGAAAAACGGTTATTATGACGGCATTATTTTTCATCGGGTCATTAAAGATTTTATGATACAGGGCGGAGATCCGCAGGGCATGGGCTTTGGCGGTGAAAGTATTTGGGGTGAGCCGTTTGCGGACGAATTTTCTTTGGAAGCATTGAACTTTAAAGGCGCTTTGTCGATGGCTAACAGCGGACCGAATACAAACGGAAGTCAGTTTTTTATTGTGCAGGCAGGTAGTGTAGATGATCGCCTGATCGGTCAAATGGAGGATGCGGGATATCCCGCCGAAGCGATTGAAAAATACAAAGAAGTCGGCGGTACACCTTGGCTGGATTTCAGACATACGGTGTTCGGACAGGTGGTTGAAGGAATGGATGTCGTAGACGAAATCGCAGCGGTCAAGGTCGGCAGAAACGATAAACCGCTTGAGGATGTTGTTATTTTAGGAATTGATATTCTGTAAAACAAAAAATTCAAAAAGAAGGGTGGGACATGAGCATAAAGAGAACCTTTTACAGGTATCTTGCTCCACACAATGAGAAAATTTTTAAAATATGGATCTTTTTTATTAGCTGCGGCAGTTGCGGCAGGGATTCTTGCCGGCTGTTCTAAAAAGGCGGTTGAGGTTGAATCACTGCCGCAATATGATACTGAAGTGGCAGAAGGCGAACAGATCGCCGTGATGACCATTAGGGATTACGGTACCATCAAAATCCGCTTTTTTAAAGAACAGGCACCGAAAGCGGTAGAAAACTTTATCACTCATGCCAAACAGGGATATTATGACGAACTAAATTTTCATCGGGTGATCGAAAACTTTATGATACAGGGCGGTGACCCCAAGGGAAATGGCTCAGGCGGCGAGAGCATCTGGGGCGAGCCATTTGAGGATGAATTTGCGCCGGAACTGCGTAATTTTTACGGTGCTTTGTCGATGGCGAACAGCGGCGAAGATTCTAACGGCAGTCAGTTTTTTATCGTTCAGAATAAAACGCAGTACACCGATAAGGAATTAGACGCCATGGAAAAGGAAAACGGTGTTAAATTGGCGAAAAAGGTTCGGGAAAAATACAAAGAGGTCGGTGGAACTCCTTGGCTGGATGATGCACACACCGTATTTGGGCAGGTGTTCGAAGGCATGGAGGTAGTCGATAAGATTGCACAGTGCAAAGTAACCTATCGTACCGATTCAAGCGGACAGCAGGAGAGCACTCCTTCCAAACCGGTTAACGAAGTGCTGATCGAAAAAGTTGAGATACAGGAATATCACAAATAAAAGCAGAGTATACAAGGAAGGATGGAATATCACCAGTGAAAGCAGCAAAAAGAGTGATCATCGGTATCATGGCGGCATTGCTTATTACCGGATTTGCAGGCTGTAAGAAAAACAGTACCGCCGAGAAATTCGACGGGTCTTTTCCACAATTTACCGAGCCGGAACAGGGCGAGGATATTGCGGTTATGACTGTAAAAGGATACGGTTCGATAAAAATTCGTTTTTTCAAAAAACAGGCGCCGAAAGCAGTAGAGAATTTTATTACCCATGCGAAGGAAGGGTATTACAATAATGTGAAATTTCATCGGGTCATAGAGGACTTTATGATACAAGGCGGAGATCCGGAAGGAACCGGTATGGGCGGAGAAAGTATCTGGGGTGAAGGATTCGGTATTGAAATTTCTGAGAATCTGAGGAACTTTCGCGGCGCTCTTTCTATGGCGCGTGCACAGGATCCAAATTCGAACGGCAGTCAGTTTTTTATCGTGAATGCGAAAACGGTAACGGACAGCGATCTTGATTATGCCGAGCAAAGCAGTGGGGAAGAAATTCCGGATTCGGTGCGGGAAAAATATAAAGAGGTCGGCGGATATCCTTATCTGGACGGCAGCTATACGGTGTTCGGTCAGGTGATCGAGGGAATGGACGTTGTCGATCAAATTTCAGCTTGTGAAAAAAGTTACAGCAGTACCGGCGAATTAAGTGTGCCGAATCAGGATGTTGTTATTGAAAAAATTGAAATGACCACCTACGGAAAATAAATCAGCAGATCGTGTTGGTCATGAAATAAAAACGCCTCCGTTTTTAGCCACGGATTAATAAGGCAGTAATTTGAATT
>CAUHFD010000068.1 GCA_959605275.1 uncultured Eubacteriales bacterium
CAGGAGCCGAAGCAACCTTTTCAACCTTCTTGTCAGAGTCCAACGGCTTCATTGTGGGGAATAACAATACATCTCGAATGGAGGGGCTGTCGGTTAATAACATCACCAAACGGTCAATTCCCATTCCCATACCTCCGGTCGGCGGCATGCCGTATTCTAATGCGGTCAGGAAATCTTCGTCTACATCGCAGGCCTCATCATCGCCCATCGCTTTTAACCGTGCCTGCTCCACAAAACGCTCCCGCTGATCGATCGGGTCGTTCAGCTCCGAAAACGCATTTGCGTGCTCCCTGCCCAGTATAAACAGCTCAAACCGCTCGGTATACTCCGGATTGGACGGCTGCCTTTTCGCAAGGGGAGAAATATCCACCGGATGTCCGGTGATAAAGGTCGGCTGTATCAGCTTGTCCTCACAGTATTCCTCAAAGAACAGGTTTACGATATCCCCGAATTTATGGCGTTCCTCATATTCAATATGATGCTCTTTCGCAAGGGCGCGCGCTTCCTCCAGCCCGTTTACAGTTGTGAAGTCCACTCCGCCGTATTTTTTCACCGCATCTACCATCGACAGCCGTTCAAACGGCTTGTCCAAATCGATGTCGATATCTCCGTAGCGAATCTGCGCCGTTCCCCGTACTTTCTTGGCTACCGTCCGGATCATGTCCTCGGTCAGATCCATCATGCCCTCAAAGTCAGTATACGCTTGGTATAATTCAAGTAAAGTAAACTCCGGGTTGTGACGAACTGAAATGCCCTCGTTCCGGAACACCCGTCCGATTTCATATACCCGATCAAAGCCGCCGACAATCAGCCGTTTCAAATACAGCTCCAGCGAGATCCGCAGGTGCATGTCCAAATCCAATGCGTTGTGATGGGTCAAAAACGGCCGTGCCGCCGCACCGCCCACTACCGTTTGCAGGGTGGGGGTTTCCACTTCAATGAATCTCCGGTCATCCAGATAATTGCGGATTTCCCGAATAATCCGGCTGCGGTTAATAAAAGTATCCCTGACATCGGGATTTACAATCAGGTCCACATACCGTTGACGGTACCGCAGTTCGGTATCCTTGAGCCCGTGCCACTTCTCAGGCAGCGGCAACAGTGATTTAGACAACAGCTTGATGCTTTTGGCGTGTACCGAAACCTCACCGGTCTGGGTGCGGAATACGAAGCCCTCAATCCCGATAATATCGCCGATATCCCACTTCTTAAAATCCGCGTAAATTTCCTCTCCCACATCGTCGCGTCGAACATAAGACTGCATTTTTCCGGTGACGTCTTGTAGGTGGCAGAAGCTGGCTTTTCCCATAATCCGACGGCTCATCAACCGTCCCGCAATCGATACCGTTTTTCCTTCAAGTTCTTCAAACCGCTCCCGAATTTCTTCGGCATAGGCGGTCACGTCATAGGTGGTCAGCTGATACGGATCATCCCCGCGCCCCTTGAGTGCGGCAAGCTTTTCCCGCCGAATACGTACCTGTTCATTATATTCCTCAGCCGCCGGCGGTGCCGTTTCCGGAACCGTG
Source organism: uncultured Eubacteriales bacterium (assembly GCA_959605275.1). Classification (GTDB taxonomy): domain Bacteria; phylum Bacillota; class Clostridia; order Oscillospirales; family Ruminococcaceae; genus HGM13222. The sequence goes on from CAUHFD010000068.1 coordinate 1,527, forward strand.
CCCTGCCCGTGATTCTTATTTTCGCTCATTGCCAATTGTCCTCTCCTTTACCCGTATCCAAAACGGGGCAAACATCCTTATTTTGTAATCTCAAGCACCTCATACAGGCATACTCCGCCCGGCGTTTCTACCTCAACAACATCTCCGACTTTGTGTCCGATCAAGCTTTGCCCCACCGGTGATTCATCCGAAATTCTGCCCGACATTGGATCTGCTTCGGTGGAACCTACAATCTGATAATCCACTTCTTCGTTAAACTCTTTGTCAAACAGTTTTATTTTAGAACCTACTGATACGATATCGTTAGTCAGCTCATCTTCATCCAGAATTTTTACATTTTTCAGCATCGTTTCAATCTGCACGATTCTGGATTCCACCAAAGCCTGTTCGTTTTTCGCTTCATCATATTCGCTGTTTTCAGAAAGATCTCCAAAGGACAGAGCAACTTTAATTTTATCTGCAACTTCCTTACGGGTTACAGTTTTCAGCTGTTCCAGCTCCTCCTCCAGCTTTTTCAGACCCTCGTCTGTCAGAATCGTCTGTTTTGCGTTAGCCATTTATATAATCATTCCTTTCTTTGGTTCGGCGGCAAATTTGTATCCGCAAAAACCAATAGACAATAGCCTTTTGTCTTTCCATACCGCAAAGGTATGGGTTTTGAATATATATCCCTTATTATAGTAAAATTTACCGATGTTGTCAAGGAAAAAGCATTGATTATCCTTTGAAATCAACCTGTTCGGCAATCACCGAGCCGTCCGCCACAATATCACAAAACGCAGGAACCGCTTTGCCCAGCTTATTGACGTTACAACAGCTGTAAAGCGCAGCAGCATAATCGAACGAATCGATCTTCTCCGGCTTGTATTCCAAATAGCGCAGGGGCAGGGAAGCCCGGAATTTGGTCATCACCGTTCCGTAAACCCGTGCGCCCTCCTCGATTACGGCGCTGATCACCAGCGGACGCAGCTTCCGTCCCACCGGAAGAGAGGACGCAAACTGCTTGGTCAGCACCGGCGCCAGCACCAATGTATTGTCATCAGGATTCTGAGCGCAATCCGAAATCATCGTTACTGCGCCGTATTCCTCCAGCGCGGTTTGAGAAAAGTTTTCATATTCTTCCCGCCTTGCGGTAACAATCTTTAGTCTGCCGCAATATTTAAGCGCCATTCTCGCATAATCAAAAAATGCCGCATTTTCATCGAGCAGTAACACCTTAATGTCTTTTTGCTCCATCGTCAATCCCCGTAGCACCTGTTCTGCCGCATTGCAAGCCAGCCGATGGGCATAAGGCGCCGTATCGGGAGCGGAAATGCCGACGTCCTCGGGCGGCAAAGGAATATCCTCCGCCAACAAGGTCTTTTTCGCCGTTTTTCCTAAAATATTTTCAATCCTTTTCCAGTCGACTTTATCTTTGTCATTGATAGTCAGCACCATAAAACGCATTCCTTTGTCGCTGACCATATGAAAGTAATATTTCCGCCGGACAAACAACTTTGCCAAGCCTTTTCGCTGATTCTCACACTGCAATATTGTAAACATGAGCCGCACCCCATTAAAAAATGATAATACCGCTTCGCCGACAGGCAAAAAACGGTATCATATCGCAATACATCGCTCGGCTGAAAGCATTGATAGTGTCTGCGTAACTGATTTCCAGCTATGCAGACACTATCTGAACCTTCCGCCTGAACAAAAGTACTGATAAAATCAAAACAAGATTGCATCAGCACTTCCTTTCATGTATATGCAAATAAGGGTGCTCCTATTCCATTTTAAGAAAACAGCAGCCATTTTTCTGATCGAAAATGCTCCGGCTTTTGGTTTTCCATCCCCGATAGCCCTTGACCTATTCCGCGGCAGACACCACTTCAATCGCCTTTTTGAGCTGGGGATCCGTTGTCTCGTCCAAGTCGTTAAAATTCTTTTCCTGATCCTGGGTTAAATTCACAGGGAAATCCGCTTTGATTCCCACACCATGGAAATTTTCGCTTTTCGGCGGATCAAAATAAGCCGTTGTGATCCGAATCGCACTGCCGTCGCTTAAATCATACAATGTCTGCATGATTCCTTTTCCGAACGTTGTCGTTCCCACCGACTGCGCTTTGTCATAATCCTTGAGCGCCGAGACAAAAAGCTCTGCTGCGCTGGCGGTGTTGCCGTTGGTGATCGTGACCATCGGCAAATCTACCTGTTTGGCATCCGAAGTATACAGCGCCTCTTTTTTACCGCTTTTATCCCGTTTATAAACAATCACGCCTGACGGGAGCATCTTTTCCACCGATTCCAAGGTGCCGCCGCCGTTGTTGCGCAGATCGAAAATCAAGCCCTTCGCGCCCTTGGCAACGCAATCATCCACCGCCTTTGAAAACTGATCAATGGTATTTGTGGTAAAATCTTCTATCTTAATATAGCCGTTTTTATCAATCATACGATAGCTTACCGTCGGAATTTCAACTTTCTTACGAACCAATTCCAGATCGGTGTCAACTCCGTCACGCCGGTAAGTGATCTTCACTTTGGTGCCGGCTTCTCCCGAAACCTTGCTGATTGACTCGTTGTATCCCAGTGTCAGGACATCCTCACCCTCCACCTTGACAATTAAATCATCCGCCTCCAGCTTGGCTTCGCTTGCCGGTGAATCATCGTATACTTTCTGAATTTTGATATATCCGCTGGTATCCTGTGTAGCGGACACCCCGATTCCTACCAAAGCGCCCTCGCTGTTAAGCTTTTCTTTCTTCAAATCAGCCGGACTGAAATAATGTGCATAATTGTCATCCAGACCGTTCAGATAACCCGCTGCAATCGCATCCATCAGTTCGTCGTCCTCAATATCCCCGACAAAATGCTGCGCAACGAGGGAATCGATCTCATCAATTTTAGAATAAATGCGTTCCCGCTCGGTCACCCGACCAATCTTTCCGTTAAATTTCTGCATCGAAAAAATCATGGTTATAACAAAGGTGACTGCCGCAACAATTCCCATAAAGCATATTGCAGCCCCCAGTGATACTTTTTTGTTCATGGCAAACTCCATTCTGCAGCGGGGACATTCATTGATCTGTATTCTCTGAAACGCTCCCTGCTTTTGATTTTCTGTTGAACAATTTTACGGCAATTTTACATAGTTAAGCGGATTGGTATGTTTTCCGTTGATACGCACCTCAAAGTGCAGATGCGCGCCAAAAGAATTTCCGGTGTTGCCCGCCTTTGCGATAACCTGCCCCTGTGTCACCGTATCTCCCACTGATACCAAAACCTGGCTGGCATGGGCATACAGCGTGGAATAAGCTTTTCCGTCACTGCCGACGCCGTGGTCAATGATCACATAGTTGCCGTAACCGGTACTCGGACTGGTTTTTACGGTTTTAACCACCTTTCCTTTTTTGGATGCCACGATCGGCACGCCATAGCTGTTGCCGTTGGAGATATCAATTCCTTTGTGAATCGTACCCCACCGCGGTCCGTAAGGAGAAGAAACGTATGATCTGCTGGAAGAAAACGGCCACATCCAACCGCCGGGGGAGAGGGAGCCGGACGGCGTCATACTGTCATATAGTTTTTGCAGTTCCGCCTGTGCCGCTTCTTCTTCCTTGTCCAGTCTTGCTTTATCTTTCTGATAAGCCGCTTTTTCGGCGTTGATCGCCGCCATGTATTTTTCACTCTTTGCGTAAGAAGCATCGAGGGTACTCTTTTTCGCGGACAGCGTCTTTTGGCTGCTTACTACCTTTGCTTTGCTGTCCTCAATTTCTTTTTTTGCCGCCTCAATATCCGCCTTTTCGGACGCCAGCCGGTTGATCAGCTTCTGGTCCCGTTCCGCCACCGCCTGTATCATCTCGGTATGAGTCAGAAGATCGGTAAAGTTTTCTGCCGAGAAAATAACCATCAGCAGCGAATTGTCTCCTGCAAGCTGCATCGCCGCAAGCCGTTCTTTCATCAGCTCAAAGTTTTCGTCGATATCGGCAGATTTCAGCGAAATTTCTTTTTCCTTCGCTGCAATCTTATTATTATATAATGTAATCTGGCTATTCAGACTTTCAATCTGTTTTTCCAGACTTTCAATCTGACTGTTCAGCGCCTGTTGATATTCTTTCTGTTTTTTCTGGTCTTTGGACAAGCTGTTTATTTTATTCTGCAGCTCTTTTTGTTCTTTTTCCAGTTTTTCAATCTGTGCCTGAAGCGCACTTTCACTTGCCGCAAAGGTCGGAACAACCGCTGCACCAACAGCGCCTATCAGCATTAAAAGAACCAGTACCAAGGAAATAATCCTGACCTTTTTGGAATTCATTTTACCACCTTTCCTTTCCCGCCAGGCATAATGCCTGGACTTAATTCGCGCATCAAGTCAATTAAATGACAACGCTTGTATACCCGCAAATTTACATAAACCTTATTCCGGGGGAGCTTATCGTTTGGCTTTCCTAAAAACAGTATTTATAAACAAACAACACTTGTCAATGATGCTGTCCCCGAAATTTCGGAGAAATTCCGATTTTTGAATGAGCTTTTCCCAAAACCGAATCACGCATATTACAATAACAACAAATAGGATAATGGCAATTCCTAACAGAAGTCCCTCTTTCAATATTTCCATAACAGAACCTCCAATCCATAAGAGAACGATCAGGATCGTTCCGTTTCCCATTCATTTTGTTAACGCCTTTTCGCGAGCATTAAAGTTTATGCCGAGCAAGCGGCTTTGTGCGGTTAAAATCCCGGCGAGATATTTGCCGGGAAACACAAACGCCGTCAGTACACCAAGAATGCAGTGCCTTTTTGGTGTACAAAATGCACTGCCTATACTTTTAAGTGGGTGCGAACACTGATGATACTGCCGAGCATACCGGTCACGATTCCTGCGCCGGCAAAGCAGAGTCCTAATCCGGCGGCAACCTCTTTGAACGGCAGCATCCGCTGCATCATGCTTGCCAGGAAAGTAACCGTGCTGTTTTCCAAAATAGCATTTGCCAGCATGGTGTACCCTCCCCACATCATCAGAAACGCCAATACCGCCGAAATCAATCCCAACAGCAATCCCTCTACCATAAACGGAAAACGGATAAAATTGTCGGTCGCACCGACATATTTCATAATGTTGATCTCTTTACGCCGAGTAAAGACTGCGGCACGGATGGTGTTTGCGATGATGACCAACGATACCAGCACTAACGCAATAATGATTGCCCCGCCGAATAAGTTGACCATGTTTTTGACTTTTACAATGGCGTCCGCAAAGTCCTTGTAGAAGCTGACCTGTTTCACGCCCTCTATCTTTTTAATCGCCGCGACAGTGGCGGTTATTTTTTCCAAATCTTTCTCTTTTACGGTATAGTATGCGTAATATGGGTTGTCGTCATCGTCATCCAGCAAAGCCGATGCCGACCCCAGTTTTTCTTTCTGTAATTGAAATACCGTTGCGCGGTCAAAATAGGTAACCTCTTTTAAATCGGAGATTTGTTTCAATTCGGAAGCAATTTCTATGTTTCGTTCTTCGGTGTTCTCCTTTTCCAGATACACCACGATCTCGTTCTGATCTTCCAGATAACCCACCATGCTGTTCACGTTTTGAGAAAACAGCATCGCAAAACCGACGATCAGCAAACACGCTGTCAGCACGCCGACCGACGCAAAGGTCATCAATCGGTTGGTCCAGAGATTTTTTACGCCCTCTTTGAGTAAATATTTCAATCCTCCGCCGCTCATTCGACCTCCACCTCTTTCTCCTCTGACATAGGCTGGGTCCTGATCTCAATTGTTTTATCCATATCCTGCCGGTTCTGCTTTTTCTTTTTTTCCTCCAGTTCCAGCAGTTTTTCTTTTTCGCCTTTGATATGATTGTCAAATACCACTCTGCCGTTTTCTATCTGAATCGTGCGTCCGCCAAAATATTTCACAATATCATGTTCATGGGTAACCATTAAAACCGTAGTTCCGCATTTGTTGATCTGTATCAGCAATTCTACGATTTCATAGGACAACTCCGGGTCAATATTACCGGTCGGCTCGTCCGCAATAATTAACGGCGGATCATTGACCAGTGCCCTTGCGACCGCTACACGCTGCTGCTCTCCGCCCGACAGTTCATGCGGATACCGTTTGGCTTTGGATAACAGATCCATCAGTTCCAGCACATACGGCACTCTGGTCCGTATCTGCTTCTGCGGCGTACCGGTAACACGCAGCGCGAATGCAACATTATCGTAGACATTCATGGTGGGTATCAATCGGAAATCCTGAAAGACGAACCCGATCGAACGCCGAAACTGAGGAATATTTTTCCGTTTTAACTTATTAAGATTATATCCGTTGACTACTACTGAGCCTTTCGTGGCTATCTTTTCCCGCAGCAGCAATTTTAAAATGGAACTTTTACCCGCACCCGACGCGCCGACAATATAAGCCATCTCGCCGTCCTCTATGTGGAGGTTAATATCATGAAGCGCGGTCGTTCCGTTTTCATATTGCAAAGAAACATCATTTAATTCTATCATATATGAAGCAGCATATGACTCTTTGTACCCTTGCTGTCTTTACCAAAATAAGAAAAGAGCTTTATGCCGGAGTACACCACCTTGTATTTTAATTTCAAGCAGGGGATAATCCCCAGACCAGGCATAATGCCTGGACTTAATTCGCGACAAAGTGAGCAAAAGGATTAAGCTGAATATTCGCGAAATACAGTTAACGTAAATCCGCGGGAATAAGGGCTTTATCATTTAACTGACTTGGTGCGCGAATTAGGGTGCAGGGGATTATCCCCTGCCCAGGCATAATGCCTGGACTTAATTCGCGACAAAGCGAGCAAAAGGATTAAGCTGAATATTCGCGAAATACAGTTAACGTAAATCCGCGGGAATAAGGGCTTTATCATTTAACTGACTTGGTGCGCGAATTAGGGTGCAGGGGATTATCCCCTGCTATGGAAAAAGGGCAGAGCCCTTGTTGTGTTCGTTGTTCATGGTGTCCGCCGTATGCCGTCCTCTGCCTAAAGCAGTACAGACCTGCGCTTTTTTCGCCTCCTTTCAAAGCGGACAAATATCAAAAGTTCCGGCTTTTTGTTCCTGCCGGAGTTTGAAGCAGGGAATACCGTGATATTCCCCCTTACGATAATAGTTACGGGCAGAACACCAAGATGTCTGCCCGTAACCTGCTATTGCTGAAAATTCAATTCATCATTAATATTTTACAGGATTGGACGTCAGGTATTTTTTAACCATTAATGCAATCTTGAACACAATTGCATGGTCAAACTCTCTTAAATCTAAACCTGTCAATTTCTTAATCTTCTCTAAACGATAAACCAGCGTGTTTCTGTGTACAAACAGCTTTCTGGAGGTCTCGGAGACATTCAGATTGTTCTCAAAGAAGCGATGGATCGTAAACAGCGTTTCGTGATCAAGAGAATCAATGGAACCCTGCTTGAATACCTCTTTTAAGAAAGTTTCGCAAAGAGTGGTCGGCAATTGATAAATCAGACGGGCAATACCCAGATTATCATAGCTGACAATGGATTCATCGGTATCAAACACTTTACCGACTTCCAATGCGACCTGCGCCTCTTTAAAGGAACGGGCAAGATCTTTGATGCCGACAACGCCGGTTCCGATACCGACAGTTGCGCGGGTGTAGAACTCGCTGCTCAGCGTATCCACGATAGAGCGAGCAAGCTTTTCCAAATCCTTGCTGTCAATATTCGGTTTGGTTTCTTTAATCAAAACGATTTCATTCTCGCTGATGTTGAAAACAAAATCCTTGTTTTTGTCGGGGAACAGATTCTGGATCACATCGTATGCCGAAACATCGTTCGTGGACAGAATCCGAATCAAAAAGGCAACGCGGGCAACATCCGCATTAAAGTGAAGTTCTCTGGCTTTTACGTAGATATCGCCGGGCAGGATATTGTCCATCACGACGTTTTTGATAAAGTTGTTGCGGTCATATTTTTCATCATAATACTGTTTAATGCTGGAAAGGGTAATGGTCAAAATCTGGGCATACTTTACCGCAGTATCGTCAACGCCTTCCACAAAGACAGCATAATCCGGTTTAATGTGTTGACCGAATGGCTTATAAGTGTATCCGTCCCTGATAAAAGTATCATGAGAATCTGCATTTTCCAAGGAAATAAATTCATTGGTCAAACCGATTTTAGAAAGCTCACTGCACGCAATAATATTTGCTTGATCATCCACCACACCGATGACCCGGTCGATCGTATCTTTCATTTGATGAATCAAGCCTTGAAACAACCTGTTAGACATATTTAAACCTCCAATATATTCACGGTAAAATTAATCTATCCGGATTCGTTCGCCGTGAAAACGAGCCCGTGCCTTCGTTCGATATCTTTATTTTGGAAAATATTCCATATAATAATATTTTACATAAAAATTCAAAAAAAATCAAGGTGTATTCCTCAAAAAAATGCCGTTAAATGTAGAATTTCTTGCGTTTTTTTGTGGACAAGAGAGAGATACGACAGTTTTTGAACAAAAAGCTACAAAGTCATCAGAATATATTACAAATTGTAACATATTTATTCTTTTAATGTGTGAATAAAACTTTAATAAAAAGTACACTTTTCAACAACGTCTCCGCATCCGGCTTTTTTGTAATCATCTTGTAATTGCATTGTTTCTGCCGCTGTGATATACTGACAATATATATCAATGCGACGAATTTCCTGTCTACAAACGGCACGCGAGTGGGCTCCGATTCACGGAACACGAATACCATAAAATTTTCAATGAAAAGGCTGTCTTTCCGATAACGATACTGAAGGAGAGTGTAAAAATGTATTGCTATAATTGTGGAACACAAAATGCTGATGATGCTCCGTTTTGCACACACTGTAATGCTCCGCTGACGGTCCATAATGATGCCGCCCCGCCTCCGCCTCCGCCTCCGCAGCCTTATCCGCCTTTCCCTCCGACTTATGCGCAACAGCCTTACCCTTATCCCGCCATGCCGCAGCAGCACGGCTTGAAATGGTGGCAAATCCTTCTCATTGTACTGGGTGCAATCTTTGCGGTCAATTTCGGCTTCGGTTTATTCTTCTTGGATGATATGCCGAGCCTCTATGACTTATTCTCCGATACTTACACCGACGACACCCTTTACAAGCTCAACGAGACAGCCGTTTTCCAAGACATTGAAGTCACTGTCACCGAGGTAAAACATTCGGGTGCGCTTGGTTTGAATACCGCCGACGCCGACACCGAAGTTATTACCGTTTCGGTAAACATCAAAAATATCGGCGACCAAAATCTAATGTATGATCCCGAAAATTATCGGATGATCAACAGTCAGGGACAGGTGATCTATCCCCATATTGATTACGATGCTCCGAGCTATTCTCCCTATTATGAGCTGCTGCCCGGGGGACAGGCGACTATTACCCTCCAGTTTGAACAGCCGATCGGTGACACCGGTCTGGAATTACAGTATTTTTACGATTATTCCGAACAGCCTACGCTACGGTTTGAGATTGAATAGGGGAGAGACAATAACGAAAAAACCGATTTGTTATTGCATTCTGTCTATTCGTTTGCTATAATGCTTTTTGTGAAAATCCTCCTTTTCCGATACTTCTTTTACAGCTAAATAAGCTGTAAAAGAAGTATCGGAAAAGTTGGCGGGTCGTCGCTTTTCATTTTACAATACATAAACAAAAAGGAAGAAGCACATTATGAAAAAGCAGTTATCAATTGTTCTTTGCATTGCCATGATTTTTGCAATGCTCGTCACTCTTTCCGGTTGCGGTGAAAAAGAAAAAGACAAGTTTGTCGGCACTTGGAAAACTGACCTTGACATGACAGAAATGATCAATGAAGGATTCTCTGAGGATGCCGATATGGCAACATATTTTAAGTTTGATGAATTCAAAATTACGATGGTCTTCACATTTAATGAGGACGGAACATACAAAAGCGATATTGACGAGGACGCTTTTAACACCGCCTATGACGGTTTAGTACAATCCTTTACCAAAGGCATGAAAGATTATCTTGAAGCAACGGCAAAAAAACAAGGTCTTAATCTGAGCGCTGATGAAATGCTCAAGCTTTCCGGAACGACAATGGACGCTGCAATTAAAGAATCACTTAATAAAGATACATTAAAAAATTCCTTCGATGAAATCAAAGGTGAAGGAACTTTCGAGGCAAAAGACGGAAATCTTATCTTAACCGACAGCAAAACAAACGAAACCAGCAGTGAATCCTATGAATTTGTCAGCGATTCCGAACTGAAATTGGTGAAACCGGCTAACTCTGATGGTGAGGAACTAAACAAAATTTTTCCTTTGATACTGAAAAAGAAATAAAAAAGCTGAATTGATTTAAATAAAAAGAATTCCACAAGTACAAACAGTACTTGTGGAATTCTT
>CAUHFD010000069.1 GCA_959605275.1 uncultured Eubacteriales bacterium
TTGCTTATTTTATCATGTCGGTCATTGCCAACCGTGGATTCAAAAAATTGCTGCCTGTGCTTTTACGTACGGCAGGTATCATTGTTTTTTCTGCCGGATTTATGATCGCCTTTGAAGCTACCGGTGGATTTGGATATGAGATGAGACTGCCGGATCCGGAGAAAATTGAATCTGTCTATCTTCGACCGATTGACGTAGGAGATTACGGGAGTTATACTGATTATTCCCAAAACAATTATTATTATCCTTTGTCATACGCAAAGACAGTCAGCCGGCGAATATTTTCAAAAGGGGAGAATACTTTAAAAGGGTATACTTCAGCCGAAAATATTAAGATGGTGTATCAGCTGCACAAAAATATTTTGCAGGAGAAAGACAAATTCATATCGGATAGACAAGTTACCATTGATATTGAATATCGGTTGAAAAACGGAAATATCATACGGCGAAAATATTGGAATATTTCAAAAGAAGATTTTGCGCAGTTGGTAGCCATTAATCGGACAGAGGAATACCTGATGCTGAAATATCCGTTTTTAAAGGATGGATATCACTATGACACAAAAGCTAAAGTGTATCATGTCAATGCGCTTGCCGCGGAGAATGCGACCGATATTTTTGAGGCTTGGACAATTGCGGCAGATGAGGTCGCACAAGCGTTAAAAAAAGATATTTTATCGCGTCCTGCCGGTTTTGAAATAGCACCGACAACAGAATATATCGGACAAATTTTGTTGTCGGAAAAGGGCGTCTCCGATAATCAATTTAATGAAAAGCAAAAGAATTTGACGGATGCCGTATTGGTGAAAATATATGAGTGTGACCGGAATGTTCTGACGCTATTAGAGAATCGGGGTTTTTTAAGTATTTTACGGCGCACGAAGGCGGAATATAACAGCGATATATATTTATATCCCTCCGAAGGCAGTACAGGCGGGTATGAGTATAGCTACCGTGTTTCCGGCACCGACGGATATATGTATGAGAAGGACGACCAGGTGCATTATAAAATAACCGACGCCGATGATCGCGCCTTTTTGCTCAAACACCTTCAACCCATGTATTACAGTGAAGTTGATTGCGATGTTGTTGTAATGGTGGATTCGTCTTATCATTCGTTTTTAGTTCCGAATATTAATCAGGCGAAAATAGAAGAAATACTCAGCCGCGCTGAGATGGTGAATGGATATCAGTATTAAATCATATTTGCCTGAGGATTCAGGAATTGTTTTTAAGAACATTCTGCATCATTGATCAGATTGTATAGCTGCTATTCGGCGAAATATTGAGAAAAAATGAGATATCAAAAGATATTTGCCGGTATTTTTAAATATTTGATGATTTTGTACTTTTTATCGAATTAGTGTTTTACTACACTAAAGTGTATAATTAACATACTACATATGTGGAGAGAAAAAGAAAAATAGTTTGAAAGAAAAACACTGCACTTCTTTCAAACTCCTCTTTTGTGCCTTTTCGGCAAACATTGCGCCGAAATTTCGGTCTGCATTTCATTTGAACGAAACCGTACAAAAGTTCAGAAAGGAATGGTTATAAGTATGAAAAAAATAGCAGCGATGATTCTGGCAGGTGTCATGATGGTATCCTTATTGGCAGGTTGCGGAACAGACGGAGATAACAACAATTCTGGAGATACGGCAAAAACCACTCTTACACTCGGACTTGATGCAAACTTCCCTCCAATGGGATTTAAAGATGAAAACGGAGATATTGTCGGATTTGACATTGACCTTGCCAAAGAGGTTGCCAAAAAAATGAATGTGGAACTGAAATTGCAGTCAATCAACTGGGAAACAAAGGAAATTGAATTGAAAAGCGGCACGATCGATGTTATCTGGAACGGATTGACAATGACTCCCAGCAGAGAAGAAGAGATGACTTTTACAAAGCCGTATTTGAAGAACAAACAGGTTGTTGCAGTTTTAAAAGATTCTTCGATTCAAACTTTTGCAGATATGAAAGACAAAACTGTTGTTTTGCAGAAAGGATCTACAGCTGTTGACGCATTAAAGGAAGACAAAAACAAAAGTCTGGCAGATTCTTTAAAGAGCACTACTGAATTGGAACAGAACATGTTGTGTTTTACTGAAGTGGAGCTAAAAAGGGCAGACGCTGTTATTGTTGATGAAGTCGTTGCAAAATATTATCTGACCAAGCATCCGGATAAGTTCCGCTTACTGGATGAAACATTGGCAGACGAATTTTACGGTATCGCAGTGAAGAAGGGGAATACTCAACTGCGCGATCAGATTCAGGAAGCTTTGGACGAGCTGGAAAAAGAAGGTAAAACCGCTGAAATCAGCAAAAAATGGTTTAGTGAAGATATTTATTATTCAGAAGCAGAATAATTTTAAAAGTAAAAAAACACACCTTAGCCTTTATCGACAGGCTGAAATGCTCTGATTTTATCAGAGCATTTTTTATACACGTATTTGATGATGTTTTTAAGAAGGCTTTAGTATTAGTTTTCTTCCGCCCAGGATTTTGTACGTTCTACTGCCTTGTGCCATCCTGCCAGCAGTTTATTCCGTTCTTCACCGCACATATGTGGATAGTAAGTTTTTTCTGTTTTATCTGATGCCGGCAGCATGTTTTTGCTTTTCCAAAATCCGGTTGATAAGCCGGCAAGATAAGCTGCTCCCAAAGCAGTGGTTTCTTTCAGTATTGGGCGGCAAATCGGTTTGTTTAAGATATCTGCCTGAAACTGCATTAAAAAGTCATTGGAACTTGCGCCGCCATCCACCTTTAATTGTTCCGGATTGATCCCGGTATCTGAAACGATGGCGTCCAGCAGATCTTTGGATTGATAAGCAATCGCTTCCAATGCAGCACGGATCATGTGAGCGCGGTTGGTGCCGCGGGTGATTCCAATCATCATGCCGCGGGCAAACATATCCCAGTGAGGCGCTCCCAGTCCGGTAAATGCGGGAACGAGATAAACCCCTCCGTTGTCCGGTACCTTTGTTGCATAATATTGTGTATCGCAGGATTCATCTATCAGGCGCATTTCATCCCGCAGCCATTGTACGACCGCACCCGCTGTAAATACGCTTCCTTCAATCGCATATTGTGTCGGCTCTCCGGATAGAGTGGCGGATATGGTTGTTAACATACCGGAACGGCTGAAACAAGGCACTTCACCGGTGTTCATTAACAGAAAGCATCCGGTACCGTAGGTGTTTTTAGCATCTCCTTTGGTGAAGCATTTTTGTCCGAATAACGCAGCCTGCTGATCGCCGGCTACTCCCGCAATCGGTACATCGTAGCCGTTAATACTTGCCATACCGTATATTTCTCCGGAGCTTTTTACTTCGGGAAGCATACACCGGGGGATATCCAGAGCCTTTAGAATGCGCTCATCCCATTGCAGCGTATGCAGATTAAACATCATTGTGCGGGAAGCGTTGGTATAATCGGTTGCAAATATTTTTCCGCCTGAAAGTTTCCACATCAGCCATGTGTCAACTGTTCCAAACAGTAAATCTCCTTTTTTTGCGCGGGAATACGCTCCTTCAACATGATCAAGGATCCATTTGATTTTTGTGGCGCTGAAATATGCATCGATAATCAGACCGGTATTATCTTTTATGTAGTCCTTCAGACCTGCCTGAATTAGTTCTTCACAGATGGCGGCAGTACGGCGGCATTGCCATACAATCGCGTTATAGATCGGCTTGCCGGTATACCTGTCCCAGATAATGGTGGTTTCCCGCTGATTAGTAATACCGATGGCAGCCACTTCATCCGCTGTAATGCCGCTCATCAGCAAAGCATCTATCAAAACACCGTATTGGGAGGCATAAATTTCCATCGGATCATGTTCTACCCAACCTTCTTTTGGGTAATATTGTGTATATTCTCTTTGTGCTGTTCCGATTACATTTTGTGCCTGATCGAAGATAATGGCACGGGAGCTGGTTGTACCCTGGTCTAAAGCGACAATATATTTTTTTGTCATAAAAAACACCAATCCTTCTTTACATGTTATGATGCCGCATGAATCGAAAAAGGCTGAAAACAACAGGCGAATGATGCGGTGTTGTGCGGATATCTATGATGATTCTATAATAATGATACACTGATTTTCAAAACACGTCAACAAATATATTTTCTTGAAAAGAAACTATTTATTTCCGGGAAAAGTTGTGTTATAATGTTCTCAAAAGCACTTTTGTGCTTTTGAGAACATTGAAACACTACTCGCTTCGCTGCGCCGGTGGTATATGTTATAATAAAAAGCAAAGCATTATTTCATGCAGCAGATAGTTATTTTGCCCGAAAGGAAACGATGATATGTACCCATTAAAATTGTCCCCCGCGTTTAAGGATTATCTATGGGGAGGAACTCGATTAAAAACCGATTTTCATAAACAAACACCCTTGAAGAAAGTTGCAGAAAGCTGGGAATTATCCTGTCATAAGGACGGAAACAGCATAATAGCGAACGGAAGATATAAAGGAATGTCGCTTGCGGAATACATAAATCAAGAGGGAAATACGGTTTTAGGCACTGACTGCCGGGATTTTGAATATTTTCCTATTTTAATTAAATTGATCGATGCGTATGATAATTTATCGGTACAGGTTCATCCCAATAATGAATATGCGTTGAAAAAAGAAGGCGAATACGGAAAAACCGAAATGTGGTATATTGTTGACTGCGAGCCGGGTGCTTCTTTGCTTTACGGTTTTCAGCATGAGATATCCAAAGAAGAATTTGAACGGCGTATACGGGATAACACATTGCTTGAAGTGACAAACAGTGTTCCGGTTCATAAGGGGGATGTTTTCTTTATCGAAGCGGGTACTTTACATGCAATCGGCAAGGGAATTCTGATTGCGGAAATTCAGCAAAATTCCAACACCACCTACCGTATTTATGACTATGGCAGAGTAGGGGCTGACGGAAAACCGCGTCAATTGCATATTGATAAAGCATTGGAGGTTACCGAACTGAAACGGCCGGCGCGAGAGCCGAAACCACAAGGCAGCACCATTCAGAAAAACGGATATAATCAGACCTTATTGGCATCCTGCGAATATTTTACGGTAACTGCTTTAGAAATAAAGAAATCAGTACAGTTGGAAGCGGACGAGACATCGTTCCATTCTCTTTTGGTATTGGACGGCGAAGCAGAAATCGTTTGGCAGAATAAAAAGGTTTCCGGCGAAATGAGTTTGACCGTTACAAAAGGGGAGAGTATTTTTATTCCTGCCGGCATGGGCGATTACACGATAAACGGAAAAACCAATTTACTTTTTACCAAAATTTAACATGAATATAGCATCAATTAGATAGAAAGGACGAAAGATATGAAGTATTATGTTGGTATTGATCTTGGAGGAACCAATATTGTAGCGGGGGTTGTCAATGAGGCTTACAGTATCGTAGCAAGCGCAAAGTGTAAAACCAATTGTCCGCGTCCGGCTGAGGAGATTATTTCCGATATGGCAAAGGTTGCTGTTGAGGCGATAGACAAAGCGGGTATTACAATGGACGAGGTCGAATGGATCGGTGTTGGCTCTCCCGGTATGGCTGATACCGAAGCGGGCGTTATCGTGTATGCAAATAATCTGGATTTTTACGATGTTCCGTTGCGTGATATGCTGGAAGAAAAATTACATAAAAAGGTATATATAGGGAACGATGCCAATGCGGCAGCATACGGAGAATTCATGGCAGGCGCAGCAAAAGGATCTAAGAGCGCCATTGCCATTACGCTTGGCACCGGTGTCGGCGGCGGCATTATTATTGATTCCAAAATCTACACCGGATTTAATTTTGCAGGTGCAGAATTAGGTCATATGACATTGGTGGCGAATGGCAGACAATGTAATTGCGGAAGAAAGGGATGCTATGAGGCATATGCTTCGGCAACCGCTTTGATTGCGTTTACGAAAGAGGCGATGATGGCAGATAAATCCAGTAAAATGTGGGAGCTTTGCGATGGGGACATTGATAAGGTAAGCGGACGGACTGCATTTGACGGTTTGCGTGCCGGTGATGCTTCCGCTAAGGCAGTTACCGATAAATATATCGGGTATTTTGCGGAAGGCGTCATCAGTATTATTAATATCTTCCAACCCGAAATTCTTTGTGTGGGCGGCGGTATCAGCAAAGAGGGGGATCTTTTGCTGGATCCGGTTCGGCATCTGCTTGCCACGGAATGTTATTCCCGTTTCAGCAAGCAAAGCACGAAAGTAGTAACTGCAAAATTGGGTAATGACGCCGGTGTAATCGGAGCGGCTTTGCTTGGGTTTGCAGAATAACAACGATGATTCCACAGAAAATAAAGCTGCAACCAAAAGGAAAGGATGAATACAAGATGCAGGAATATGTAACGCTCACAATAGGTAAGCAAAAAAATATTGCGTTGATTGCGCATGATAATATGAAGCATGAATTGATTGCCTGGGTAAAAGAAAATGCCGATATTTTAAAAAGGCATTTTTTGATGGGGACCGGAACAACGGCTAAACTGGTGGCGGAGGAAGCTAATTTGCCGGTACGGGGATACAACAGCGGTCCTTTGGGGGGAGATCAGCAGATCGGCGCCCGTATTGTCGAGGGAAGAATCGATTTTGTTATCTTTTTCTGGGATCCGTTAATGGCACAACCCCATGACCCTGATGTAAAGGCATTGCAGAGAATCTGTGTTTTGTATGATATTCCGTTTGCCTCTAATCGTGCTACGGCTGATTTTTTACTGCATTCTGATTTGATGGATAAAGAATACGATCGAAAAATTCTTAATTTTAATAAAACGATTGAAAACAGATTGGATTCTTTTAAATAAAATGATATGGCAGTATGTGGCTGCCGCTTGGAAAAAGGAATGGGATTTTTTATGGAACGTTATGCTTGGAAAGCAATTGTAAAAGACGGTATGATTGATGAGTATGTAAAAAGACATAATGAAATTTGGCCCGAGCTTACGGCAGTATTAAAACAAGCCGGAATTTATAATTATACGATCTGGAACGTGGGAAATGAGTTGTTCGGATATTATGAATGTGAAAAGGGCTGCGATTATGCTGCTAAGGTGCAGGCAGAAAGTCCCGTGGTAGATAAATGGAATGAATTCATGAAAGATGTTATGATTATGGAGATGGATCCCGAAACAGGCGCCCAGCCTAAATTGCGGCAGGTCTTTTTTATGGAATAAGAAACTCATATTCTCAAAGTGAAAAACACCCTTTCCAAACAGCAAACGCTGTTTGGAAAGGGTGTTTTTATAACGCGCTTGACTACCGGATGCTTTGCATATTTTACGGCTTTGTTTTAATACTAAATAATGTTTACGGTAAGGTTTGGGTATATAATGTATTCAAAAAGTTTGCAGCTTTGCATTCTCGAAGAAATCTTCCCTTTATAATCGAAAGGATGGTGCAGGATGGAAGAAAAACCGCAAAAGAAAAGATGGTATTTTGTATTTCTCGGTTTGGCTGCCGGTATTCTGAACGGGTTGTTTGGTGCAGGAGGCGGAGTAGCAGTGGTCCCTATGTTGGAAAAGGCGGGTATAGAGCCAAAGAAAGCACATGCCACTTCTATATCTATTATTCTTCCGTTAAGTATCCTGAGCGGAATATTTTATCTGATATCCGGACATATCTCATTTGAAACAGCTTTGCCCTATCTTCCGTTGGGAATTGTCGGTGCGTTAATGGGCGGTTGGTTGTTGCAGAAGATTCCAAATGATTTATTGCGGCGCATTTTTGGCATCATTATTATTATTTCTGCGGTACGCATTTTCTTAAAATAACAAAGGAGGTTTGTTTGACGTTATGCAATATCTTCTGATTGGTATTATTTCCTTATTAAGCGGGCTGACAGCTTCACTGGGCTTGGGCGGCGGATTTATACTGGTAATTTATCTCACTACATTTACCAATATGTCTCAAATTCAGGCGCAGGGAGTGAACCTGTTTTTTTTCATTCCGATCGCAGTGCTGTCGCTGATTTTACACGGTAAAAATAAACTTTTGGACAAAAAACCTCTCCTTCCGGCAATTTTAGGCGGTGTTGTCGGGGTGGGAATCGGATTTGTTTTAGGAAATTGGTTGGGGTCGGAGTGGCTTGCTAAATTGTTTGCGGCGTTTATTTTGATAGTTGGTTTGAAGGAATTATTCCATCACAAAAAGGCAGCAAATAAAATAGGCAGTATGCCATCCAAAACAGATTAAAATGATTCGGAAATATTTTACATTTTCTTTATAGGTAATTGTTTGTTGCCGCATTGACATTCAGACCGATACAGGGTATAATAATCTAAAAAGCTGTCGCAGGCAGCTTTTTAGATGGATAAGCCGGGAATTGACGGTCAAACCAAAGGATTACTGTATTTGTCGAGAATCAGTATGCGGCAGATTCTGTTTATATTGATACATATTGATACTGGATGATGCAGATAAATGCTATTTTAAGGAATAGAGGTTTTTCATTTGAATGAGAAGAAAAAAAGAATAGGTCGGCTTATTGCTTTTATTTTGTTGTCTGCATTGTTTGCGGCAATTTCTGTTTTTTTTATTATGGTGTTGGTTAGTTCAAACGATACTTTTTTTGACAGCACCGCTTCACAGAGCAAGATCTTTGTGCCTGATATTATGATTGGTGTTATTATTGCGGCTATTGCTATTATGGCAGTACTCTCTGTCACAATGAGAAAGAAATTTGTTGCTAATAAAGCACTTTTGTATGGTGTCGGTGGTGTTTCGTTGCTGGGCGCCGTTGCTTTTATGATTTTGTTATCGGTGTTTGGTCCGTTTGAAATTGCGTTTGAAAATGCAAATCTCTATGTCATGTATTTTTTATTTGTTGTTTTGGCAAATGCATATGTTATATTTGCAGCGATTCGAAACATACTAAAGGGAAAGAAAGAATCTGTTGTTTTTGCTAAATCTTTGTCTGATTCAAAAATCAAGGAAACGGATGCGCCGGAGTCATAATTAATACAAATTTTTGCTGATCGGAAAGATTGCCGACTGGCAAAATATATCATGCTGATTCGTTTAAAAGGTTGCATATGGTTGCAGCCTTTTTCATTTATATGGAATCCTCTTGGTGAGCGGTTAACATGAAAGGATAGATTTTTACGTTTGGTTTATTTTGATATTATCATGCTGAGGAATATCAAATAATTGCAGGAGGAATGATAATCGTATGCTTCAAAAGCTATGGAAACTTTTTTTGGTTTTTGCCAAAATAGGTGCTTTTACCTTTGGCGGCGGATATGCGATGATTCCGTTGATACAGAAGGAAATTGTGGAAAAGCAGCATTGGGCAACCGATGAAGAAGTTTTGGACATGTTTGCAATAGCAGAATCCACTCCGGGTGTGATTGCGGTCAATACCGCAACTTTTGCCGGCTATAAAGTTGCCGGGGTATGGGGGGCATTGGTAGCAACAATAGCAATTGCTGCGCCTGCATTTATTATTATTTCGGTGATATCGGTATTCTTTGCGCAGTTTCTGGCGCTCAAATGGGCAGGCTATGCGTTTTCCGGAATACGGGTTGCGGTTGTCGTGCTGATTATGAATGCCGGCATTAAACTGGGAAAAGTGAATCAAAAGAATATATTCAATATATTCTTAACTGTTATTGCTGCATTGCTTTCTGCCCTGACCTCTGTGAATGTCATTTTTATTTTAATCGGCGCTATGATGATCGGTATTATTTACAGTTTGTTTTCTCAAAAGAAAAAATCAGCGGAGGAAACAAAATAATATGCATTTTTTACATTTGTTTTTTACCTTTTTGAAAATAGGATTGTTTACCATTGGCGGCGGATATGCAATGATTCCGTTGATACAAAGCGAAGTACTTGCCAATGGTTGGCTGACACAGCAGCAGTTGGTGGATTTTATTGCAGTATCAGAGTCTACACCCGGTCCGTTTGCCATCAATATTGCTACTTTTGTCGGTATGAAAACCTACGGCGTATTGGGTGCGTTGGCAACTACGACAGGTGTAATTCTTCCATCGTTTGTGATCATTTTGCTTATTGCGAAATTTTTTCTGTCTTTTCGCCAAAATCGGTATGTCCAAGCTGCGCTTTCCGGTCTGCGTCCTGCAGTTATCGGTCTGATTATTGCGGCTGCATATTCGGTAGCCGGCAATATCTTTTTAACCGGCAGTCTTCATTTTGATGCTATTGGGACGTTTTTTACAGAGTGTATTGACTATAAAGCAGTGATTATTTTTATATTACTATTTGGCTTATCCAGATGGAAAAAAATGAGTCCTATATTGATTATACTGACTGCCGGAGGTATGGGGTTAATATTTTATGGATTCGTGCCGGCATTTTAATCAATAGCAGCCGGTATCAGTATTGTTAAAAGGAATGTTCATAAATATGATTATCAAAAACCAAGAGTATACGGTCCACATTATCGGGATGACCAATGAGGGAAACGGTGTGGGGAAAATTGACGGTTTTACCGTTTTTGTTCCTCTAACCACGGTGGGAGATAAAGTGCGGGTTAAAATTGTCAAAGTTTGCAGCAGCTACTGCTATGCCAGACTGGAAGAAATATTGGAATCCTCTTCTGACCGTATTCCGGTTGATTGCACTGCTTTTTCTCAGTGCGGTGGCTGTGTATACCGTCATATCAGTTATGAGAGCGAGTTGCGCTTCAAACAACAGCAAGTCCAGGATGCATTTGAACGGATCGGCGGAATTGATACCGATTATTTGCCGATTTGTGCGGGTGAACGGATCGACGGATACCGCAACAAATCACAATACCCTCTTGCAGTCAATGCGGAGGGAAAGCCGTATGCAGGGTTTTATGCGATGCGCAGCCATCGTATTGTGCCCTGCGATCGGTGTCTGCTTTTACCGGATCAATTTGAATCGATCAAGCGAAAAATACTCAATTTTATTGCGGAAAACAATATCAGTATTTACGACGAGCAGACCGGTAAAGGGTTGATAAGGCATATTTATCTGCGCCATGCCGAGAAAACGGGAGAAATCATGGTAGTACTGGTTTGCACTCGAAAAAGACTGCCGCATGCCGAACAACTGATTGAAATACTTGCTTCTGATCCGAATATTGTTTCCATTGTGATTAATGTTAACGACAAAAACACAAATGTTATCTTAGGAGAAACATGTTTGGTTTTGTACGGAAAAGAGCAAATTTGCGATATTCTTTGTTCCAATCAAATCAATATTTCACCGTTGTCTTTTTATCAGGTCAATCGGGATCAGGCAGAAAAGCTATATGAGATTGCCAAAAGTTTTGCAGGATTAACCGGTTCTGAAATTTTAGTGGATTTATACTGTGGTGCGGGTACAATCGGTTTAAGTATGGCGAGGCAGGTAAAACAATTGATCGGCGTGGAAATCATACCGCAGGCAATAGAAAATGCGAAAGAAAATGCCGCCCAAAACGGGATTTCCAATGCGGAGTTTATCTGTGCGGATGCGGCGAAAGCAACAAAAATGCTGTTGCAGCGGCAGCTCAGTCCCGATGTTGTGGTTGTGGATCCCCCCAGAAAAGGATGCGGAGAATCAGTTGTTCGGGATATTGTTTTAATGAAGCCAAAAAAAGTAGTTATGATTTCCTGTAATCCTGCGACTGCGGCGAGAGATTGCGCAATGTTTCAGGAACAAGGTTATTGCTGTGTCAAGGTACAGCCGATAGATTTGTTTCCTAGGACGGCGCATGTGGAGTGTGTGGTACTGTTGGAAACGATAAAATAAAAATTCAATTACAATCAAAAAACGCAAACAGCTTGTAAAACATTATTGTTTTACGCTGTTTGCGTTTTTTAATTTTGTTGCTTCTCGTTTTTGCGGCTCTATAATAAAAGTTGGGGAAACCAAATAGAGCCTGCAAGAAAAAATAAAA
>CAUHFD010000070.1 GCA_959605275.1 uncultured Eubacteriales bacterium
TACGGCGGATAGCCGTTCGAACAAATCAAATTTTTGATTTGTTCAGCAGACATTATTTATGATATCATAGTTTTAGATCGGATTCAACCTGTCTTGCAATAAAAAACTGCCGGCATTGCGTTTAAACAATGCCGGCAGTTTTTTATTTTAAAGCCTGAAATTCAAAGCCCTTTGTTCTGACTCCGTCAATGAATCCCCCTAAAATATTGGTATTAGTTTGGGACACAGCATGTAATAAATATACAGCACCTCCATGAACGGCATCTACTGTTTTCTTCAACGCCGCCGTTTCATCGGGTTGATTTTTCGTATCCCAGTCCTTATATGCAAAACTCCAAAAAACAGACTGATATCCCAACTCTTTTGTCAATGCCAGTGTCTGTTCGGAATATTCTCCCATCGGAGGACGAAACAGTGTCATCGTATAGTTGAAGTTTTCCTTGATATAATCATGCAATTTAGTGATCTCTTCACTTGCTTTTTCCAGCGAAACAGTCGGCATAGAAGGATGGGTATAGCTGTGATTGCCGACAATGTGTCCTTCCGCGATCATGCGTTTGATCAAATCAGGATTTCTTTTCGCATAATCATAGGTAACAAAAAACACTGCCGGTGCCTTTTTCTCTTTTAATACATCCAATATTTTAGAAGTATATCCGTTTTCGTAACCTTCATCAAAGGTCAAATAAACATTTTTGTTGTTTTCCTTAATAAAGACAGCGTTATATTGACCATACTTTGATTGAAACGTATCGCAGGAAATCGGTCTGTTATCTTTATCCACCTGTGTTCCCTGTCCCCAACCGTTTTTCTTATTACTCAGCTTTGCAATATCGGTATAATTCGGATTGAGCACGGCAGGTGCGGACACCTCCGGAATGACATCGCTGATAACAGCCGAGATAACACTCTCCGCCTGACTGATCAAGGATTCTATTTTAGAATTTACGAGGGCTGAGCTTGTACCTTTTGAAACAGTCCGGCTGCTTGTGTCATCCTTATCCACTACCTTTTTACAGGAAGACAAGGAAACTGTCAGCACACAAGTTAATATCAATAAGATTATTTTCTCTTTCATAGGAATCACGATATCGTCCTGAAACAATTGCGAGACGATAATCATAAACCACCTTTCTTCTCTCATTTAACCATATTACTTCCTTTTTATTGTGGCTCAGCTATATTAATATATACATTTATATTATACAAAAAAGCTTTCTGCGTGTCTATAATAAACACGCAGAAAGCTTTTACAAATATTTAGGATTCATTGAACGTAAATGCCCCGTCGGCAACAGAAAGCACCACCGTGTCCCCCGATTTCACTTTCCCGCTTAACAGAAATTCCGACAATTTATGCTCAATTTTGGTTGTGATTGCACGCCGCAGCGGACGAGCGCCGTAAACCGGCTCATATCCCTCGTTTGCGATCTCGGAAATCGCTTCTTCAGTCACGACCAGATTGATTCCCAATTGTTTTACGCGTTCAGTCAACTGCTCCAGCATTTTGGAAGCAATCAGCTTGATATCGTCTTCTGACAATTTTTGGAACACACTAATATCATCTATTCTGTTCAGGAACTCCGGTCTGAAATGCTTTTTCAGCTCATTCATCACATCGTTTTTAATTTCTTTATCATCCTTCATCGCGTTTTCGGAACTTCCGAAACCAAGATTTTTGGTTTCAGTAATCATCCGTGCGCCGATATTGGAGGTCATGATAATCACGGCATTTCGAAAATCCACCCGTCTGCCCTGCGCATCGGTGAGAATACCATCTTCCAAAATCTGCAGCAAGATGTTGAACACATCCGGATGCGCCTTTTCAATTTCATCAAACAGTACGACGGAATAAGGATTTCTGCGGATTTTCTCGGTCAGCTGACCGCCCTCGTCATATCCGACATATCCGGGAGGAGAGCCAACCATTCTGGATACCGTATGTTTTTCCATATATTCAGACATATCCAGCCGAATCATATTATTTTCATTACCGAACAATGCTTCCGCTAAGGCTTTGCACAACTCTGTTTTGCCGACACCGGTAGGACCTAAAAAGATAAACGAACCAATCGGACGTTTCGGATCTTTTAATCCTACTCTGCCCCGGCGTATTGCTTTTGCAACTGCCTCAACCGCTTCATTTTGACCCACTACCCGCTTATGAAGAATATCTTCCATATGCAGCAACCGGTCGCTTTCCTGCTCTGTCAGTTGTTTTACCGGCACCCCTGTCCAGATGGATACAATCTCGGCTATCTCTTCGGCAGTCACCTCTCCGCTGTTGCGGGCATTGGTTTCCTGCCATTGCTGCCTTGCTTTCTCATATTCCTCATTTAATGATTTCTCTTCATCACGGATCTTAGCGGCAGCTTCAAAATCCTGCGCATTTACTGCAGCAGCTTTTTCTTCGCCTGCCTTCTTGATTTTATCTTCCAGCTCTTTTAAATCCGGCGGAGCAGTAAAGGCTTTCATGCGCACCCTGGAAGCCGCCTCATCAATCAAATCAATCGCCTTGTCCGGCAGATAACGGTCGGTAATATAGCGTGATGAAAGCTGCACAGCGGCACGAATTGCTTCATCGGAAATTTTTATTTTGTGGTGCGCCTCATATTTGTCACGCAGCCCGAACAAAATTTTAGTGGCATCTTCTTCATTGGGTTCAGCCACCATAACCGGTTGAAAACGCCGTTCCAATGCGGCATCTTTTTCAATATGCTTGCGATATTCTTCAATCGTAGTTGCACCGATAATCTGGATTTCTCCTCTTGCTAATTGGGGTTTTAAAATATTGGCAGCATCGACTGCACCTTCTGCGGCGCCGGCACCGATGATCGTATGAAGCTCATCAATAAAAAGAATAATATTTCCGGATTTTGCTACCTCATCAATGGCGCCCTTGATTCGTTCCTCAAAGTCACCCCGATATTTTGCTCCTGCCAGCATTGCAGTTAAATCCAAAGAGAAAATCTTTTTATTTTTCAACGTTTCCGGCACTTCACCGGTCACAATCTTTTGCGCCAATCCTTCTGCAATAGCGGTTTTTCCGACACCCGGCTCACCAATCAAGCAAGGATTATTTTTGGTCCTTCTTGATAAAATCTGGATAACCCGCTCAATTTCCTGCTGTCTGCCGATCACGGGATCAATTTTATTATTTTTAGCAAGCTCGGTCAAATCCCTGCCGTATTTCGACAAAGCTCCGGTTCCGGCATCTCCGCTTCCGCTTCTGCCCTGCGGAGAGTCAAATTCCGCATTGCTTTCTCTGGAATCACCGATTTCGTTCACACATTCTGTATACAAGTCTTTGGTATTGACATTCAGCTCACGCATAAACAAAACACCATAGCTGTCCTGCTCCTTGAGCATCGCCATCAAAATATGCTCAGTTCCGACATAAGAGTGCCCTAAACGCCGCGATTCAGCAATTGCCATCTCCAATATCCGCTTTGTGCGCGGAGTAAAATCAGCCGGTGTAACATGAGACGGAACCCCTTTTCCGATTGTTGTTTCCAATTTTTCTTCTACGATCTCTTTTGTAACATTTTTCTTTGCCAACAACGTTGCCGCCACACCGGAGCCCTCGGCTACCAATCCGAATAAAATATGTTCACTGCCGATATAAGTGTGCCCCAGCTGCGAAGCAACCGCAATGGCAAGATTCAAGGCTTTATTTGCTTTTTCGGTAAATCCGTCAAACAAAAACATAATAATCACCATCCCTTATCGATTTTGATATGTTACCATATTACAATATTTCCTGTATAATTTTTGCACGAATGCTGTCTCTTTTCTCCGGAGGCAAATCTTCTTTTGCGTTTTGAGAGATTGTCGCGCTGCCGATCTGTGACAATAAATAATTAAGCTTTTGCGTTGTCACATGTTCTGCGATGTCAGGAGCCAGTACCTTTTCAGAGATTCCGATTCTTACATAAGACATCAAATCAAAAAATTCTTCGGAAGAAATCAGCTTCGCATATTTTAAAATTCCATAGCACCGATAAATCTGATCAACAAATTTTTCAGACTTTACCAACGCTTTGCGAGCTTCCCTCTCTTTTTCAATAATTTGAATGGTGATCTCATGTAAATTCTTGACCGCCTGTTCCTCTGAAATACCCAAAGTAATCTGATTAGACAGCTGATAAATGGATCCCATTGCTTTTGATCCCTCGCCGTATGTTCCGCGAAGCGTCAAACCCAGTTTGGATATTGTCCCAGACATTTTATTCAACGCGCCCGCTTTTTCCAGAGCCGGAATATGCAGCATCACCGATGCGCGAAGTCCGGTTCCCAAATTACTTGGGCAGGCTGTCAAAAAGCCCAACTGATCATCAAACGCATAATCCAGACTTTCATCCAGCACGTCATCAATTTTATTTGCAATATCCAACGCATGCTCCAAATCCAATCCGGAGGCTAAAACCTGAACCCGAAGGTGATCCTCCTCGTTTACCATAATACTGACAGAATCATCCTTCGACAACGCTAACATTGCATTTTTATTTTCCAAAAAGTCGGGACTGACAATATGATTTTCCACCATGGACAATCCTTCATTTGGGCTTAATTGTCCCACATCCATGAATTGCAAACCATTGTCACCCAAATTAATCTTTTCCAATGCATTTTTTATTTCTGTTTTTAACTGTTTTTCCTGTTCCTGCGTTAAACGACCGCAAAATGGATAGTTGACTAAATTCCTTGCCAATCGGATTCGGGAACTGATCACAATATCAGAATGATCCCCCACTGTTTCAAACCATTTAATCATGATTTTCAGCTCCTTTCTCCAACTCTCGGATTTCATCACGATATTTCGCCGCATTCTCAAAATCCTGCGTGCGTATCGCTTCTTCCAATTTTTTCTTTAAACTGCTTAAATGTGCTTTTTGTCTTGCTGCTTCGCCTGCCGAACGCGGCAGTTTTCCCTGATGATATACTTTGCCGTGCAGCTGCTCAATCGTCGGAATCAACTCATTTCGGAAAGTAGTATAACATCTGGAACAGCCGATCTTACCACTGTTTATTATGGTTCTTAAATCGCTGTGGCATTCGGGGCAAACTGTATTTTCTTGTGCAGGTAGCGAAGATGATGAAAAATTACCTAACAATCCGGCAAATACGTCCCCGATATTAAAATTAAACCCGCCGAACCCATGAAACATTTGAGCCAAGCCCATCTCTTCGGCACAGTCAGAACAAACATTCATCTCGATGGTTTTACCGTTAATCGTTTGTTTGTAATGTGTTGTTGCTTCTCTTTTTCCGCATTTAGAACATAACATAACAATCACCATTCCTTTTTTCTGATAACGCAACGTTATTTACATTAAATTTAATAAAACAGATTTAAAAATCCTTGCACGAATCATATTTCGTGTTTGAGGTTCTAAATCTTTTAATACATGCTCCGAAAGCGCAGATAAAATAATTTTTGCCTCTTTCGGAAGAATCAATCCATCGGAGCATAAATTCTGTAAAATAATTCGCACAGAATTTTCGTCAATACTGTTGCCGATGGAATTAATAATATGCATAAACACCTGCTTTTCCGAATGCTGTGTCCGAACGATACGAATAAATCCTCCGCCGCCCCGTTTGCTCTCAATAATATACCCTTGTTCCGGTGTAAACCGCGATGTAATTACATAGTTGATCTGGCTGGGTACACATCCGATTTTACTGGCAAACTCGTTACGGTTAATTCTTGCAGTACCGTCATGTTCATCCAACATCTCCTGAATTGCCTGTGCAATGACATCTGTGATGTTCATTTTATCATCATTCCTTTTCTAAGCACCTGGATCTATTTCTGTTTGTCTTTGACTATCTTTGACCTTTGACTCTATTATACTATAAAGTCAGACAAAGTCAAAGTCAGTTAAAGTCAAATAAATCATGTTAGTTGTCAAAAAATTAATTTATCTCTTAATTTCTGCTGTTTTCTCACTATTTCTTGATTTTTTATATTTTTTTCAAATTCGGAATTCTATCTTATTTCATTTTCCGGTAACCGTTTTCTGATTTTTGGCATAAGATAGGATGTAATCAGGAAAAGCAAACCTGTTACAAATCATTTTGCTTATCCAATATTAAGGAGGATTTTACTATGGGTTGTGGTAACTTTTTCGGCGGAAATTGCACATGGATACTTATTCTGATCCTAGTGTTTGTATGCTGCTGTGGCAACGGATGCGGCAATGCGCTTAATAATGATTGCGGTTGCGGCTGCTAAAAGATCCGAATAAAAAATAACCGACCGGTAAAATTACCGGTCGGTTATTTTTTATTCGATGAAAGACATTAACCTTTCACTACATCAATTATGATGTTTCCGTTCTCATCTACTGTTCTTTTAACAATAGTATAATTATCATCTTACTGCAGTGTAAACGGGTTTGTAATTTGTATGTAGGCGTTCGGATTCAGTTTCTGCAAATCCTCAAGCGTCATGATACACCCTACGCTCCTGCTCTTATCATTGTTATTTTACAATGAAATTTTTAATCTCGTCAAAGAAAGCCTCGCAGTCATCAGAATGAGCCTCTAACTGAATTGGCTTTGACAAATCCAAGCTGAAAATACCCATAATAGATTTTGCATCAATAGCATATCTGCCGGACACCAAATCAACATCAAAATCATATTTCGCAACCGTATTGACAAACAATTTTACATCATTAATCGTGTTAAGCATAATTGTAGTGGTTTTCATGTTTATTTCCTCCTAATATAATTGATTTGTTTATTGAAAATATTAACTATAAATATAATATATCAGTTGTTGAGTTTTAAGTCAACTGCTAATTGTAAATTTCTGATAAATCTATTATAATACTAAATATAAGAAGAAACGTTTGTGTAAAATGTAATAGAATTTCTTAAGGAAAGGATGTTAAAATGCGGGCTGCTTTTTATACCCTCGGATGCAAAGTTAACCAGTATGAGACCGAAATTTTAGCGGCACAATTTGAAAAAAGCGGATATGAAATCGTCTCACACGAGGATATGGCAGACGTGTATGTGATTAATTCCTGCACGGTAACCTCCTCCGGAGATAAAAAAACCAGACAAATTTTACATCGATTCAAACGAAAAAATCCGAATGCGATCATCGCTCTCACCGGATGCTTTCCGCAAGCATTTCCGGAAGAAGCGGAAAAAATCGCAGAAGCAGACATTATACGCGGCGCTCAGCAACGGCTGAAGCTGCTTGATGATATACATGCCGTTCAAACCAGCGGTGTCCGCATTATTGACGTTACTCCGCACTCGCGGGAGGAACAATTTGAAAAAATGTCAGCGGTGCAATTCAGACAGCGAACCCGTGCTTTTGTAAAAATCGAGGACGGTTGTGATAAATACTGTTCATATTGTATTATCCCCAAAGCAAGAGGACCGATCCGCTCAAAAGCATTAGATGACTTGCGCCGGGAACTGAACGAACTTGCGGCAAACGGTTATAAAGAAGTCGTATTGGTCGGCATCAATCTGTCTTCTTACGGCAAGGACATCAATTTACAGCTGATTGATGCAGTAGAACTTGCCTGCGCAACAGAAGGGATCGAGCGGGTTCGCCTGGGCTCGTTGGAACCGGAACTTCTGTCGGAACAGGATATCAAACGTCTCGCCGCTTTGGACAAGTTTTGTCCGCAATTTCATCTTGCTTTACAAAGCGGATGCGATGCCACACTGAAAAGAATGAACCGTCATTATACCACCGAAGAATATGCAGCAATTGTCGATAAAATCAGACAAACTTTTGACAATGCTTCCATTACAACCGATATTATGGTAGGATTTCCCGGAGAAACCGAGGAAGAATTTGCCGCTTCTCTTGCTTTTGCAAAACAAATCAAACTTGCCAAAGCTCATGTATTCGCCTATTCCAAACGGGAAGGAACACCCGCCGCCAGACGGCAGGACCAAATTCCGCGGGCTGTCAAAGAGCGCAGAAGCAAAGAGATGATTGCCGCAACCGCACAGACACAAAAAGAATTTTTACAGACACAGATCGGACGTATCGAAAATGTACTGTTTGAATCCAAAGTACATGACTATTATTATGAGGGATATACCCCTAATTATGCCACTGTTTGGGTGAAAAGCGATACGGATTTATCCGGTTGTGTTTTGCCGGTCAAAATCACTGCGGCAGAATCTGATCGTTGTATCGGTGAATTATATCAAAAATAACTTTAATATATATTTGGAGGTTGCAATATGTCAGTGTTTCGTATTTATGTGGAGAAGAAAGAACCGTTTACTGTCGAAGCGCAGGGTGTTCTGAACGATTTAAAAACTTCTTTGCATCTTACCGGCTTAAAAAATGTCAGAGTTCTGAATCGTTATGATGTTGAGGGAATCACCGAAGAGGTTTTTCAATTGGCAGCCACAACGATCTTCTCGGAGCCAGCCGTTGACGTTACCTATTCGGAACTTCCGAAGGTCGGCAAATCACAGCGTATTTTTGCCAAAGAATATCTTCCGGGGCAATTTGACCAGCGGGCGGATTCCTGCGCACAATGTATTCAAATTTCTACTCAGGGGGAACGCCCGATTGTAAAATCAGCGCAAGTGTTCTTCTTTGATGGAGAGCTGACCGAGGAAGAATTTACCGCTGTCAAGAAGTATTTGATCAACCCCGTAGAAAGCCGAGAAGCAACTTTAGATTGCTACGAAACACTGGATATAAAATATAATCTCCCAACAACCGTTGCCGTTTTAGATGGCTTCACTAAACTAAGTGAGCAAGGATTAGCTGCGTTTATTCAGAAAAACAGGCTTGCCATGGATTTGGACGACATTATTTTCTGTCAGGATTATTTTAAAAATACCGAACGCAGAGACCCTACCATTACCGAAATCAAAATGATCGATACTTACTGGTCAGATCATTGCCGCCACACAACCTTCTCAACGATTATTCAAAATGTTGACATTCAGGCGGATTACATCAAGGATACTTACCAAGAATACTTATTAACCCGCAAAGACCTTTACAAAGGCAAGGATAAACCGATTACGCTGATGGATTTAGCAGTAATTGGTGCTAAAAAATTGAAAAAAGACGGACTGTTGCCCGATTTGGATGAATCAGAGGAAATTAACGCCTGCTCGGTAAAAATCAAGGTAGATATTGACGGCAAGCAGGAAGACTGGCTTCTGATGTTCAAAAACGAAACACACAATCATCCGACCGAAATTGAGCCGTTCGGCGGTGCAGCCACCTGCCTCGGTGGTGCGATCCGCGATCCGCTGTCCGGACGTTCTTATGTATATCAGGCAATGCGAGTAACCGGATGCGCTGATCCGCTCGTTTCTTTAGAAGATACTATTCCCGGCAAGTTGCCGCAGCGAAAAATTTCGGTGGGTGCCGCAAACGGATACAGCTCTTACGGCAATCAGATCGGATTAGCGACCGGACACGTAACCGAAATTTATCATAAAGGATATGTGGCAAAACGTTTGGAAATCGGCGCAGTATTGGGTGCTGCTCCTGCTGAAAATGTCATCCGTGAAGTTCCGGAGCCAACTGACGCCGTAATTCTGCTCGGCGGAAAAACCGGACGGGACGGTTGCGGCGGCGCTACCGGCTCCTCTAAATCTCACACAATGGAGTCGTTAGAATCTTGCGGCGCAGAAGTACAAAAAGGTAACGCGCCCGAAGAACGCAAACTGCAAAGACTATTCCGCAACCCACAGGCAACCAGACTGATTCGCCGTTGTAATGATTTTGGCGCAGGCGGTGTATCGGTTGCGATCGGAGAATTAGCTGACGGCTTAAGAATTAATTTAGATGCGGTTCCCAAAAAATATGATGGTCTCGATGGTACAGAACTGGCAATTTCAGAGTCCCAGGAAAGAATGGCGGTCGTTGTCCGCAAAAAAGATGTCGCCGCTTTTCAGGCACTCGCTTTGGAGGAAAATTTGGAGTCCACTCTAGTCGCTGAAGTAACTGAAGAACCCCGTCTAAGAATGAATTGGTGCGGAAAAGAAATTGTCAACCTTTCCCGTGAATTTTTAAATTCAAACGGTGCTAAAAAATATACAGATATCAAGGTGGAAAAGCCTGCTGTTTCACCGGTCAATCATCGTCAGAATACCAAACAGGATTGGGAACAGCATCTTTCAGATTTAAATGTATGCTCTCAAAAAGGACTGGTAGAGCGTTTCGATTCCACCATTGGTGCAGGAACTGTAATGATGCCGTTTGGCGGTGCCTATCAGATGACGCCTACACAGGCAATGGTTGCAAAAATACCGGTACTAAAAGGCGAAACTTCGACCTCTTCGGTAATGGGATGGGGATTCAATCCATACATCAGCGAACAAAGCCCTTACCATGGTGCCATGCTCGCCGTAATCGAGTCAGTAGCCAAAGTCGTTGCTGCCGGCGGCAGCTATAAAAAATGCTGGGCATCTTTCCAGGAATATTTTGAACGCACACAAAACAATCCGGTACGCTGGGGCAAACCTTTTGCCGCCTTGTTGGGCGCCTATAAAGCGCAAACCGAGCTCGGTATTGCGGCCATCGGCGGTAAAGACTCGATGTCCGGAACTTTTGAAAACATCGATGTTCCTCCTACCCTGGTCTCTTTCGCTGTTTCGGTAACCGATTCTGCAAAAGCAGTTTCTCAAGAATTCAAGCAAAGCGGAAATCGAGTCGCCGTTATTTTGCCTCAGTATGACAAAGATGCTCTTCCCTGCTTTGATAGTGTAAAATCGGTATTTGATCAGATAGAAACACTGATTGACAAGGGCGTTGTAAAGGCAATTTGGACGTTATCCTTCGGAGGTATCGCCGAGGGTATTGCCAAAATGACTTTTGGTAATCATATCGGCTTTTGCTTCAGTGAAAATGTTTCGGACGAATTGCTGTTTAATCCTGTTTACGGCGGTTTTATTGTAGAATTGGACAATCACGCCGATATTTCTAAGGATTTCCGAATCATCGGACATACAGACAGCGCATATACGATTACGTTATTCGATAAAACAGTATTATCGCTCTCGGAATTACAAGAAAAATATGAAAGCAAACTGGAGCCTGTATTCCCGACGCTTGCCCAACATCCAAATCACGAAATTACAGCTTATGAATACCATGCTGGACAAAGGAAAGCACCTGCTGTAAAAGCAGCGAAACCGCGCGTTTTGATACCGGTCTTTCCTGGTACAAACTGCGAGTATGACACTGCCAAAGTATTTGAAAAAGCCGGTGCGGAAACAGAGATTTTTGTGATCAAAAACTTATCCAGTTCTTTGATGGAGCAATCGGTCAATGCATTCGCGCAAAAAGTATCAAATGCTCAAATCATCATGATTCCCGGCGGATTTTCGGGCGGAGATGAGCCGGACGGTTCCGGCAAATTCATTACGGCATTTTTCCGAAACCCAAAAATAAAAGATTCCGTCCACGAGCTGTTAAAAAATCGTGACGGTTTAATGCTCGGCATTTGCAATGGTTTCCAGGCGCTTATCAAGCTCGGATTGGTTCCTTTCGGCGAAATTGTTGAAATGAAAAATGATTCACCAACCCTGACCTTCAACACAATCGGTCGCCATCAATCCATGATGGTCAACACCAGAATCGCCTCCAACAAATCTCCTTGGCTGATGAACACACAGGTCGGTGATATTCATAACGTAGCAATATCGCATGGAGAAGGTCGATTTATTGCTACTCCGGAGTTAATCAAACAATTGGCGCAAAACGGTCAAATTGCGACGCAATATGTTGACATAAAGGGTAATCCTACCTATGACATTCGGTTTAATCCCAACGCTTCTATTGATGCCATTGAAGGTATCACCTCTCCG
>CAUHFD010000071.1 GCA_959605275.1 uncultured Eubacteriales bacterium
CTTATTTTTCTACCTCAGCGACCTATTTCTCGGATACGATGGCTTAAAAAGCAATCGATATCTTTTTTGAATATCTGCCGAAAGCCTTTGATAATGGAAACGACATTGTTGCACGTGAAAAACTGCACAATGCTTCTTGTATGGCAGGCATGGCATTTAACAATGCCCAGCTCGGGATCAACCATTCCATCGCCCATGCAATCGGCGCAAAAATGCACGTTCCGCACGGCAGAAGCAACGCAATTATTCTTCCCTATGTGATCGCTTTTAATGCCGGCATGCGTGTTATTTCACAGGATGACAATTCTTACGCAATGCGGAAATATGCCGCTTTGGCAAAATTGCTTCATGTCGGAGCAGGTAGCGGTCGTCAAAGCGTGAAAAACCTGATTGCAAAAATTGAAGATTTGGAAATTGCACTGGATATTCCGACCAGCTTGCGCAGTCAGGGCATCAGCGAAGAGGAATACAAGAAATTCCGCAACGATATTGCCTCCACTGCAATGGCAGACTCCTGCACTGCCTCCAATCCGCGTAAACCCACTACTCACCAACTGCGCGAGCTGCTTGATATGTGTTATTATCAAACCGCTCTCTAAACCCAATTTTAAATCATAAAGCCTTCCGATGTAACGAAAACCGTTGCATCGGAAGGCTTTTCTGTTTGTCGGCATTTCCTTTCCTGCGTTTGAGAAAAGCTGTCCTTGTATGTCCCACGCTTTGGCTGGTATGCTGAAGGTACAGAAAACTTCTGCCCGTTTCTGTTAAGGAGGACTGCCCAATGAATCAAAAAAGCAAAAACACCGAAAAAGCAACCGACTGCAATCAATGTGTCTACAATAATTTCGCCCGCTGCGGCGTCTGTTTTTGTATGCTTCCCCGCTGTCGGTATCAAATTTCATTGAATGCGGAAAAAGGAGATACTTCAAATGGAAAAAATATTTAATTGGCTGAGCGTTGCTGCCGGCATTATCGGCGGTATGTGCGCCGGCATGCTGGGAGGGTTTGACAGCATCATAGCGACGCTGATCTCTCTCATTGTATTAGACTATCTGACCGGTATGATCAAGGCAATTTTTCAGAAAAAGTTGTCAAGCGAGATCGGATTCAAGGGTATTGCAAAAAAAATCCTGATTTTGCTGATCGTTGCGCTGGCGTGCGCGATCCAAAACATCATAGACAGCAACATTCCGGCACGTGAAATTGTCATCATGTTTTATATTGTGAATGAAGGACTGTCTGTCCTGGAAAATTGTGCCGAGCTGATCCCGGTACCCGAAAAGATCAAGAGCATTTTACTGCAATTGAGAAATGATGAAACGGAAGAAAGCGAGGAGAAAAAATAATGTCTGTCTTGTCCTACTCTTATAAAACCGACAAAAATAAGAAGTTGTCTGCACATTTCAAGGTAAAGGAATTTCGCTGCAAAGACGGCAGCGATCAAATCCTGATTCATCCCGATTTAATTGCTGCTTTGGAAAAGCTGTTTGATAAAGTGGGCTGCGACACCATGAATATCAACAGCGGATACCGTACCAACTCTCATAGTATCAAAGTAGGCGGATATGCCGGCGACCAACATACAAAAGGGAATGCGGCGGATATCTGGTGCAAAAAAGGCGGTAAGCGGATGGACGCCAAATTGCTTTGCTGCGCGCTGCAGGATTTAAATTACAACGGCGGAATCGGATATATTTCAAGCACTGCCATTCATCTGGACGTGCGGGGAAAACGCGTATGGTTTGACGAAACAAAAAACGATCGAATCGTAACCGATTGGTATCAATATTTCGGCATTATGAAGAATACTTCTTCAAAGAGCGAAAGCGAAGAAAGATTCACCATCTATGTGGTCAAGGCAGGGGACAGCTTTTGGAGAATCGCCGCGAAACAGATGGGGAGTGGTCTGAAATATAAAGAGCTTGCAAGGTACAACAACTTGCGCACTTCCGACGTCATCCGCCCCGGACAAAAATTAAAAATCCCCCAATAACAAAACACCCCTCTGCCTGTAAAGGCAGAGGGGTGTCAGTCTGTCGAAAAACTGTAAGTTATAGTCTTTTATAATGGAGAAACCGAGGACATGTGCATCGGTTTCGACCTCGACAACCCGCGTCGCAACGCGGGTTGTGGGGTACGGTTGGGAGAGGGGAAAGTCCCCTCTCCCAGAGCGTTGTCGATATACTCGGGAATACTCGTTTTTCTATGATAAAAAGCGGCTGTTTTCCGGTATGTTCAATTGCTGTAAAGCCTTTCGATGCAGTCTGGTAACCTGGCGATAGCAGTAATTCATTTTTTCGGCAATCTCTTCCAATCCGATTCGATTAATATAGTGATACCGTAACAATAATCGCAACGTGTAATCCTCTACTGCATCGATGTGTCGCAGGATCTCTTCCCGCATTTCCAGCAACGTTTGAATATCCTGCTCCAGCCAATGACGAAGCGCCTCAATTT
This sequence comes from uncultured Eubacteriales bacterium, assembly GCA_959605275.1. GTDB lineage: Bacteria > Bacillota > Clostridia > Oscillospirales > Ruminococcaceae > HGM13222. Next base: position 2,458 of record CAUHFD010000071.1, read on the forward strand.
TTTCATAACTCTTTTGAATACGGTCATCTCCCCGGCTGCCGCCGCCTGCTTCGCTCATCGTGCGTGTAACCCGGCAGGCAAATGATTTCCACTGCGCAAGCTCATCCATTTTACATTTGATTTCTTCATTTAATCTTCGATACTGGCTTAAATAATCCTTCTTTTCGTCAATCGTCATATTTTTCCCCCCGCTTGTATCGTCTGAAATAAATCTTGCTGTCCCCCGATCATGCAGACAAAATTAGAATGAAAAAAGGATCGCCGCTCCGAAAGCAGGAGAAAACGATCCTTGAAATAATACAATCAAACCTGTTTTATCATTTTTCTGCTCATCTTGGTTTTGAATCTCTGTCGAAAAGAGTTCCGGTATAATCCGTTCTTGTGTTAGTCGATATCAACAAATCATGTTCAATAGACACTATTATACTAAATTTTTTCGGTTGAAACAACTCCGAAAAGCACAGCCTTTTTAACTGCTGAAATTGTCATCATCCAAATGTGTCAGCATATATTCCAAATCCCTTTGCAAAGAATCTATCTTTTCATTAAGCAGAGCGATTTTTCGCTCCACGGTATCCACACTGGAAATATCCGGCTGCGGTGTAAAAAGAATAAATGCCATTTTCATCACCACTCTTGTTTGAAATCAGTTTTTTCGGACCGGGCGTAAAATCCTCGCCTTTATGATAGGACTCGATAACTGTATTTTAAGTAGGTAACCGCAGTTTTTCCGACCCCGCTGACCTTCACTTGCAGGCTTTCGCAAGGAGGAATCCTTAGGGGGATTTCTACTGCTTTTGCCTGTGTGACCGTGCCGGTATAAACGGACGAAAACGCTCCCCCATCCGCTGAAACAAAAACAGTCAAAGAAGTAGACTGCATCGGTTCCACTCGGAGCACCAATCGGGTAAACAGCTTCTTTTTCTGTGAATCTGCCAAAAACAGTTTGGTTTTAAAAAACCACTCTGTGGGGGTGCTCGTACTGTCAAACTGATTCGGTTGGTAAATATAGGTTTCATATGCGCCGCCTGCTTTCTTCAGGTAGTACACCTTTCCGTTAAAACACCCCTTGCTGCTTAATGCAACGCCGCTTTGCTCTGCACGAATTTTGCTCCACTGCTGATTTTCGGTGTCATAAACATAATTGCCGATATAATAATACCGACCGTCCGAACAGGCAGTACTGTCAGACAACTTGTCCGCCAAATCGGGACAGTTGCCCGACACAAGCTGCGGCAGTCCTCCCGTATACGCCATAATCCCCTCTTGGGAAAGAAAATACAGCGTTCCACGACAAATAGCAATCGAGCGGGGATTAATACAGCCGACATCTGCAATTTTAGCAATATAAAACGGGGCAGACTTGTTAAAGATACCATACATTACTCCCCGCTTAAACATCAGCATATTGGATTTATAATCAACCCCCGCTGTAAACCGTCCGCCTACATTCATATCCATCAGCTGTGCACAAACCGGAGCAACGCTGTTGTTTATCAGATAGACCTGCCAGTTTTCAATCTCCCTGTCATAGCTGATATGGATGTAGTCGTTTTGCAGAATAAACAGACGACGTGAATTGGCGTACAAGCCCTGAGGCTCCCCTGACAGCCCGCTGAGCAGCTCGGTAATATCCGAGGTTTGCACCGTGCCGTCCTGTTTATAATAAACAAGGCGGGTGGAAGTTCCGTTTTTCACCATCAGAACCAGACCGCCCTGAAATTCGGCGGCATATAAAAACAGATCGCCCGTGTTCAGTTGAATTTCGGAGATTTGTTCGGTCAGCGCATCGGTCCAATGGTGGCGGATAATCCGGCAAGGCGATTCGGGGAGCACCTCCAGCAAACTATTGTCCAACCCGATAATATCCGCTGTGCCCGTAGTCTGCCCAGAGCTGCGATATAAAGTCCATGGATTGCAGACAGTCAAAGCCGGCAGTTCTTCAGTGGATATATTGGCGCAGTCTGCCAACTCCTCTTCCGCAATGGCGGCGCGACAGTTTAGTCCTTTCCAGTCACCAAGTGTTTTTGTTGTTTGCCCAAGCACCGTTAATTTGGGTAACAGCATTTTCTGATCATCACCTTTCCGAGTGTTTATCCCAAAGCAATTCAGTAGATTCCTTCGAAACAAGTTACCAAACATTGCGGTACCCTTCCCCGCTTTCCGAAGAAGATGCCTCGAAGCATTTTCTCCGGTATGCCGTAACCGCGTTGTTGTAAAGCAAAGAGTAATTGCCGTATTCCGCAAGATCTCCGCTGAACAGCGCTATCTGGGACAGAACGTAATATAACAGCAAATCGTCGATTGCGATGCCGTCATTGCCGTTACAGCCATCCTCAGCCGCCTTTCTCTCTGCCTCCCCGATAAAAGCGGCGACCTCCTCATCGGTGAGCCTTCCCGGCTTGAGTGCCTGTACCTTTTCCACAATATGATCATACATGATGGCTTGCTCCCCCTTTCCGATTTTTCTCTGTTACTTTCTGTTTTTCCCGATTGCGTCAGACAGTTCAATCGCGCGCTGAGATTGTTCCTGTGCGTGCTCCAGCACTTCTGCCACCACACAGGGCACCTCAACCTCTACGCCGCGCTGGATTAAATATGCCTTGCCGTTAACGATAACCTGCACATCCCTTTTATATTTGTCGTTGTCCTTATACAATCTGATCTTTCTGGTTTTTTCTATGTTTTCCATTATTATCTTCCTTTCAAACAAATGATTTCTTGCGCTTTTCCAACAGAAAAAGGAGTGCTTCCCATAGCACTCCTTTCTGTCGAAAAACGTATTTCCGTTCCCGCTCACTGAATTAAGAAAATATGATTCAGCGGAGCTTATACTAAAATCTAATGAAACACTTTCATTCTTCCGACCTGAATTGCACCAGAATGTGTTATCCTCCTTGCCGGGCGTCAGCCCAGCGGCGTCGTCTGCCTTTTCCGGTACAATTCATTCTCGGAAATTGATGAAAGCTTTGAATCAGATTTTAGTATTAATTGTATTTAGAAGCTGTTTCTACCCGCACCATGTAAGCGTCGGTCAGAATGCAGGCTGCTTTGGTTGCCTTCCAGCCCATTGTAGAACGCTGGTTAAGCGGATCTGCTGTTCCGGAGGAGCCTTTGGGCTTAATAATCATCTCCAAGCCGCCGCCCTCAATAGCGGTTGTGCCGTAAGCATCTGCGCCGAGGAACAGGGTGGAGTATACATCGATGGAATTTGCCCCTGCTTTTTCAAAGATCTTCGCTTCGGAGCTTTCCACAAAGCGAACGCCGCAAATGCGTCCGATTTCTCCCGAATAAAAGTTTTTGGCGTTGTAACTGTTCGGCGCTTCCCATTTGGTATCATTCATCAGATCGTAAGCTACATCGGGATGAATGATCGCAACGTAATCCCCGTCAATTTTTTTCGCGTTCATCCGTTTCAGGGTAGTCACCGCGCGTCTTACCGCTTTTACCGTTAAAACGTCATCTGCGGTCAGCGCCGAACGGGAGGATACGCTTCCTTCCCCGTACTGCACGTTTGTGCCGCTGTTGAGCACTTCTCTGACGATGCTGTCGAGAGACGCTCCTGCCTGATCCCCCAGCACTCTGCCTGCCTCGGCAATGTTGTTGTCAATCGCGGTCATATCCAGCAAGTCTGAAGTGGTCACATAGTCGCCGTATTGGGCAACCGTTGCGGTTACTTTTTCCCAGTCCAGGTTTTTGCCGTCGGGAGTAACGCCTTCGGTCAACGCAGTAGTTGTCTTCGGGAACGGATTTAAACGACGGAATTCAATCGTTTTTCCCTCTCCCTGAGGAATCAGCTTTTTTTGTCCGAACTGGTCGTGTACCAAATTCGGCACTGCATTTTTGATAACTACCCTGTCATAGAAGCTTTTCATCTGCGGCGACATATTGTTACCGGTGCCGGTTTGTGTGGTTGTATTGGTGTTCGGGTTGGCAAACAACTGTAAATTAATCATAAAAAGTCCTCATTTCCTATTTAAAATCGCCCTGTTTTTTCAGAGTATAATACTCTCTCCCCTCTGTGCACGGGCAAGCAACGCATCGATTTCGTCATTATTCATCGCCGCCACATTAGGGGAAAGATTGCCCGAAATGCCGTTTTGTAGTACATTTTCGGGCGGTCGGCTGCCTCTGGCAATGATATTGTCTACAATCTGCTTGCCGGTTCTTTTGGCAAGCTTGCCGGCAATCTCATCCAGGTGCAGCGCGGCATATGCTTCGGTTACGCTGAGCCCGTTTGACAACAACGCTAAAAATTTGCGGTCCTTGGCAAGTTCTTCAAAGTTAACATCCCGGTAAAAAACGGCATCCTGCTCCGGGATTGCAGAAAAATCCCGTTCCAGCGCCTTAGCTACCTTGTCGGAATGAAAGACAGGATTGTCCGGTGAAACGGTCTGCCCCTCCGATTCCTCTGCTCCGGGTCCGACATTGCCGATGAAACGGCAAAGTTCTTCCCTGTCTGACGCGCCAACCGCATGCTGAAGCTGTTGCAGCACCGGTTCCAATCTATTCAGCGTATCCTCTGCTTTTCTGGCGTTTTTCAGTCTTTGCCCCAAAATACGGTCAAAATAGGTCTGGTATTCCTCTTTGGTTGCAAAAACTTTAAACGGTGCCTGTTCGGCGGCGGCTGTATCCTCACAGGCGGGTATTGCTTCCGTCTGGTCGGTATTCAGCCGAAATTTCTTTTCTTCGTTCATTTTTATGGCCATTCCTTTCAAACTTTTCATCCTTTCCGGAAAATGCGGTTTTGTTTCACCGATGTTCTCTTGTCCGACCACCGCCTGATGCACCTCGATAAAACGCCGGATCCTTGCGTTTCTTCGTCGGTTCATCCTAGATAACTGCCTACGCGGCAAACGATGAAGAACACATGGTCAATGAATCTAAAAAAGCAATTCTCACAGGAATAATCTGATTAGATTCATGAACTGTTTCTTCCCCTTTTGTATCATGGCGCGGTCAAGGACTTTTTTATGCGGCGCAGTTTATTGTCATATGCCGGACGGACAGTTCAGCCGGATATTCTCCGAACAGACAGATGCCGGGGATAAGCTTCGGCAATCGCTATCAAGCCCGTCACCACTGCTTCGGACACTGCGGCGGCAGCGGTTGATGACAAATGGATTGTCACGCTTTTCCGGCTCACTGATACTGCATCGGGAGCTTGCCGGCGGACGCCCTCTGTCAGTGCATAATACAGCGCCGACACCCCCGCACACACAATATCTTTTCCCTTTTCGGCATAACCTGCATGACCTGCAAAATCAATTTGAAGCATGTCCTCCGATTGAATCAGTATAACCGTAATCATTGCCTGTTGCTCCTCACCCAAACTGCATCTGATAAAAAAAGCCGCCAATCAGACTTTTATCATCTGTTTGACAGCTTTTTTATTCTGTTTTGCTATTATAACAATATCATATAAAAAGTAGGACATTCAAGGACATTTCGTCAACAACCGTTCACCGAACGGTTGTTGACTGACACCTCATCACTCGCGGCAAATATGCCGCCGCGTTGCCGCTTATTGCGGCAACCGTTCGAGGTGCTTTATAACACAAGACGGCGTTGGTGTTTCGTGCGAATAAAATGCCGGGATTTTAGCTTCGCAAAAGTTTCACAAAGCCGCTTGGTTAATAGAAATTGCAGAAGTTCACCGAATTGTTTTTGACTGACATCTCTTCACTCACGGAAAATATGCCGCCGCGCAATTTCTTCTAAGAAAAAAAGATTGGCGGAAGCAGCAAAAGCCAACCTATTGCAGAGTAATATCTCAGTTGCAAGCAACTGACCAATCTAAAAAACATCTGCGATGTTTTTTAGATTGGCTTGGCGGCGATACGCGAAAACCTTTTGTTGCTTTTCAGTTATGAAAAACAGATAGAAAAGTGAATCATTATGCCTGCCTGCTAAATAATTGTCCGGGTAATAAGCCAAAGTGATTTGATATGTTGAAAATAGTGCGCACACTAATTTTCGGCGGCAGAATATTATCTTCGAGCTTTCTTAAAGTTGAGACGCTGACGCCGCAAATTTCTGCCATTCTTTTTTGCGTTAGCCTGTGCGTTTTCCGCAGACATCTGATGTTTTGGCAGAAAATAAAAAATTGCTGATCGGTTGCTTCCATATATGTGTCCTCCAAACCATAAATCGTTAAATAATAGAGTTGATATAACTCTATTATGGATTTAATTATAACATATGAAGTTATAAAAAGTCTATAATAAATTTGAAATGAATTTATCTTCCAGCGTAAAAAGTATTATTGTTACGCTCTATTCTCTGAAAGATAACGGAGAAAAGATCGCTTTTACCCAATGTAGGAGCAAATCAGAAAGGAATCGTGATTTCATGAAAATTGAACGTCATTTTGGTTTAAGAATAGAAGATGAGCTTTTAAGAAAATTCCGCTATGTTTGTGAATATGACGGACGCTCTGCAAACGGGAAAATTCTTCATATGATCAGAAATTGCGTTGCAGAATATGAAAAAGAACATGGCGAAATCAAACTGGATTCAGGAAAGAAGAATGACTAAAAGGACGCACCCTTTCGTGTGCGTCCTTTCTCTATTCCATGTGCTACTATTTTCCTTTTGCATGATGCAGCTTTTTTTCCCGATACATCAGCTCGTCCGCCTCTGCCAAAAGAACATCTATGCTTTTTGTTTCTTCTTCGCTCAATATGCTGTATCCTATACTGACAGAAAGGATATACGGCTGCGTTTCTGTCTCATGAAACGCTTCAAATTCCTGTCTGATTGCAGTGATGGTTTCAAATATTTCCGCATCTGTATCCCGCTCTCCAACCACAACAAATTCGTCTCCGCCGATACGCGCAATAAAATCCTGGCGTTTTATCGCTTTTATCAGCAATTTTACAGTCTGTTTAATCGCCTCATCACCGCAGAGATGTCCATATTTGTCATTGATACTTTTAAAATGATCTATATCAATCATTAAAAGATATAAATTTGACTTCCCATGCCGGTTGCGAAGCTTGTATTCCATAAAGCTTTCAAAGCGGCGTCGATTGTTGATCCCGGTAAGCGGATCACTGGTGATTTTTGCATTTTGCAGATTAAAATAAACAATTAACAAGGAAATGACCGAGCCGATCCAAATAATGGAGATCCCGAAAAACATGGTTTGGATAATAACGCCGATTGCGGGAAATACCGGATAAAAAAGCAAAAAATTGGTTATTTCTTTCATTTTTGGTTTTTTTTCTGCTTTCTTGACCTGCATTGCCAAGACAAAGGCATAGAAAAAATACCAAAAACACAACAGCACAAAAACAATGTAATAATCTTGTCTGCTATAACGATTGTATTCGTCAATATAGAAGCAAAAGGGTGTAAAGCAACTCACAACCGTCAGTATCGTAATAACTATCAACGGTAGCGAACAAATCGGCAAAAGCCTTATCAACTGCTGCCTGTCCTCAGTAAGCTTGTATTCGCAGTATAAAACCCAAAGCATGCACATAGCCGGCTGGAGAATGTAATAGATTGCGGTAACAAGAACATTAAGCACTCTTGCTCCTAAAAAAGCAGTACCATCCAGAATCCACATGAATGCATCAGTAGACAACAATCCTATATTTACAAATAGCATCACCTTAAACAGGATATCATCGGTTTCCCGTTTTTTTATATCCTGTGAACCGAAATTAAAAACCATCAAAAGCAATATAATGATTCCGATGCAATCTACAGCAATGTTCATCATAACATTCATTCTCACTGTCACCTCTATACCCTGCTGACACAATAGCCTCTATTTTGTCTTTTACACTTCGCCCAAGCTCTTCGCCTTTAAATAGGCATTAATAAACCCATCTAAATCGCCGTCCATCACTGCCGAAATATTGCCCACTTCATAATTGGTACGGTGATCTTTCACCAGCGTGTAGGGCATGAATACATAAGAACGTATCTGAGAGCCCCATCCAATCTCTTTTTGTTCTCCTTTAATATCATCGATTTTTTCTAAATGTTCCCGCTCTTTAATTTCAATCAGCTTGGATTTGAGCATTTTCATCGCCATGGCGCGGTTTTGCACCTGGCTTCGTTCATTCTGACAAGCACAAACAATACCGGTCGGAATATGAGTAATCCGGATTGCCGACTCCGTTTTGTTAACATGCTGTCCACCTGCGCCGCTGGATCGGTAAGTGTCCACCTTTAAATCTTCGTCCCGAATCTCTACCTCAATTTCGTCATCAATTTCCGGCATAACCTCCAGTGACGCGAAAGAGGTGTGCCGTCTGCCGGAGGAATCAAACGGAGATACCCGAACCAGTCGATGCACTCCGGTTTCCGATTTTAAAAAGCCATAGGCATTCATGCCCTCTATTAGGATAGACGCGCTTTTCAGTCCGGCTTCTTCACCGTCCAGATAGTCAAGCAATTTGACCTTAAAATGGTGACGATCCGCCCACATATGATACATCCGATAAAGCATCTGCGCCCAGTCCTGCGCTTCGGTTCCGCCTGCGCCCGCATGAAAGGTTAAAATCGCATTTTTGCTGTCATATTCCCCTGACAGCAGGGTAGCAAGCTTTTGCGATTCCAAATCAGACAAAAACAATTCGGATGCGGTGCTGACATCTTCCCAAAGAGACTCGTCCTGTTCCTCCAACGCAATCTCAATCATGGTCATAACGTCATCATATTCCTGCTCCAGTTTCTCATAGCCCTCTATTTTGGCTTTCATCTGGTTCGTTTCTTTTACGATTTTCTGAGAGTTTTCCAGATCGTCCCAAAAACCGGGCTGTGCCGCCTGTTCCTCCAATGCACCGACCCGTTTGCGCAGATCCTCTACACCGATTGCCTCTTTCAAATCTTTAATCTGGGGCAATTTATTATGCAATTCTATTTTGAGCTCTTCAAATTTTAACATTACAAAATCGTCCTTTCCCGCGAATGATGAGCATCAATCCCGGTTTTTTAAATAAAATCTTCAAACCAATCTGATTCTCTTCCGCACTGCGGCGTAGTGCAGACAGGAAAACCAAAAAGGTTTTTTGAAACTTCTAAACCATTAGGCATATTTCAATCTATTTTATATTATACGTCAACAGGCAGTGTTTTGTAAAGAAAAAAATGTCACACATCCCGATTACCGTAACTGTTATCTGCATTGCGTTATTCCTGAGAATGTAGGATTGTGGGCAGAGATTGATCTTTCGGATTTTCGATGTTTTAATATCTACCGTTCAGTGAAATTGTGCAGACAAGGTATGGTTTCACCGACAATGAAACCTTTGGATTAAGTGACTCTCTCCTATTAATAGAAGGATAAAGGGCTGCATAGG
>CAUHFD010000072.1 GCA_959605275.1 uncultured Eubacteriales bacterium
TTGTGAACATTGTTACATTGCTCGCTTCGCTGCGCAAGTGGTTTATGTTATAATAACCTCAAAAGCTCGTTGCGCTTTTGTGAACATTGTTACATTGCTCGCTTCGCTGCGCAAGTGGTTTATGTTATAATACAAAGCAAAGCCGAGGCTTTGCCGCTGCGCGCCGCATATCATGCGGCTTAACGGTGCATAATGTACGGCGCCGTTAATCACCATTAGTATACTGAAAAACAAGTCCGGAAAGGAGCGGAAGTGTGAGCCAAAACAACAGAATCTCTATGTGGGCTTTGATCACTGCAACGGCTGTTTTTGCATCCGTTTTCCTATCCGCATGTAAGAACACCGATGTCCACTCCTCCTCTTTATCCGGCAGCAGTATCATTCAAAACAACAATGAACCATCTTCCGGATTGCTCTCCTCGGAAAAAGATCAAATTTCCGACATCCCGGACAGCAGTTGGCAAGAGCCTTCCTATTCCGATTTGGAAACTTCTTCTCCACCGCCTGCGGTCAGTTCCAATAAGAATGTTTCCTCCTCCAAAACAAGCAGCCGCAACACCTCGTCCTCCTCTGCGCAAAGCAAGCCCGCCGGATATACCGGGGAAATAACCGTCAAAACCACGCAGGCTCCCGGCACGACGGTTTACGGCGAAAATGGCGTCACCATTGATGCCAGCAACGCATCCCAAGGTTATGTCATGATCAAATGCGTCGGCGCATCCAAACGGGTCAAAGTGCAAATCTATACGGATTCCTCGGTGACTAATACCGATGATCTGAATATAAAAGGAGAATACGAGGCTTTTCCACTCACGATGGGGAATGGAACCTATCATGTCTGGGTCGGCGAAAATATCAGCGGTACCAAATACGAAACACTTTGCAACGTCTCTTTTTCGGTCACGCTGCAAAATGAACAATCCCCTTTTTTATATCCGAATCACCGTATACGGTTTGATGCCTCCAGCACAACCGTTAAAAAATCTTATGATCTCTGCGTCGGTGCTGAAAGCGAGTTAGAAAAAGTGCAAGCGATTTATTCCTTTATTACAAAGAATATTACATATGACACCGCAAAAGCAGCGACTGTGACGTCCACTTATATCCCGGATTCGGATGCAGTGCTGAAAGCAAAGAAAGGCATCTGCTATGACTATGCCGTGATGATGGCAGTTATGCTGCGGGCTCAAAACATTCCCACCAAGCTAATCATCGGCAATGTTGCTCCCAATAATCTGAGGCACGCCTGGAACATGGTCTATCTGAAACAAACCGGATGGATTGCATTAGGAGTTTACTTCGAAAACGGAAAATGGAAACGGATGGATCCGACCTTTGCCGCCGCCGGCGAAAGTATGGAAAAGTTTATCGGCAACGGAACAAACTACACACAATTATGGGAATATTAACAGGAGGCTTTCGCTTATGAAGGATCGTAAAAACAGGAAATCATCTGTTCTTCCGGCGGATGAAACAGCAATGTTCTGCACACAAATCGCCTTAGTGCTAAAATCCGGTATCTCGTTGGCTGACGGCACGGAGGCTATTTACAGCAGTTGTGAAGATGCCCCGGGGAAAAAATATTTTGAGAAAATAAGCAGTGTGGTCGCTCAAACCGGCTCGCTTTACGAGGCGGTAAAACAGGTCGGCATCTTTCCGTCCTATATGGTCGAAATGACCGGAATCGGTGAGCGCGCAGGAAAACTGGATGATGTAATGGAAGCGCTGGGGCTTTACTATGAACGCGAACACAATATCAAAAAATCGATTAAAAATGCAGTGCTTTATCCCGCAGTGCTTTTCATGATGCTGGCGATTGTGATTGCTGTCCTTGTCATCGGTGTTCTCCCTATCTTCTCCAACGTTTTTGAATCACTGGGCATTCAGCCGGGCAGCAGTGCCGGCATCATGATGCAAACAGCAAAAATTGCTGCGGTAATTGCATTGATACTGATTATAGCGTTTCTTGTAATCTCGGGCATTCTGACACTGCTGTTCCGTTTCAGCGGAAAAAAAGAAAAGCTGGCACAGCTCTTTTCCCGTTTTCCGGCAATTCGGCACATCAACCGTTTGATTGCTTCGGCACGGTTTGCCTCTCTGATGTCAATGATGTTGTCAAGCGGATATGACTTAGACGAGGCAATGCAGCTCGTTCCTTCTGTTTTACCGGATGAAGCCGCACGACAAAAGGCAGCGGACTGCCGCAAATTAATGACAGACGGCGTTTCTTTTGCGGAGGCGATCCTGCGTACCGGATTGTTTTCTCCGCTTTACAGTCAAATGATAAAAGTAGGATTTCAAACAGGGCAAACCGACACTGTCATGCAAAAGCTTGCCGCTGTTTATGAAGAGGAAGTTGATAATTCCATCAGCAAAACGGTATCCTTGCTGGAACCGATTATGGTAGCTGTTCTGGCAATTATTGTCGGCATCGTTTTATTATCAGTAATGCTGCCGTTAGTCAGCATTATGTCCTCGATCGGATAAGATAAAGAAATTACGCATATTGGATTTTTCGACACACTGAGGTTATGAGGTGGTTTTAGTGGTGCATTTATATCGTCCCCGTCGGCGTTTCGGCTATGCGGGCGTCTTGCTGTCCTACCTGCTGTTTATCGGAATTACGGCGTTTGTGATTGCCGCTCTTTGCAACACAAACCGCGGCGCTGATGCTGAACGGCTAACACAAATGGCAAATGCCATTGATCGAGCCGTTGTAACCTGTTATGCCATTGAGGGCAGTTATCCCCCCAGCCTTGATTATCTGGAGGAACGTTACGGGGTACAGGTCGATCGAGAACATTACACAATAGAATATTCGGTATTCGGCTCCAATGTCCGCCCTGCAATTCAAATCATTCCGAAAGAAAGCACCGAAAACAACGGTTAACTTGGTCTGCAAACAAGAAAGAAGGCGCATCCGATATGCAAAAAAAATATACCGCGATACGGCTATTGCCGGTGTTGCTGATTCTACTGTTTTCCATGCTGTCACTGATGCTGGTACTGTCCGGTGCCGGCGTTTACAAAAACACCGTGGAAAACACCCGGCGCAACAATGAAGTCCGCGCATCGCTTTCCTATGTTTCCAACAAAGTTCGATCGGCAGACGGCAGTACAATCCGCATTGAGCAACGAAACGACATCCCGGTGCTGCTGCTCACCGAATCAATCGAAGATACCGTTTACGAAACAATGATCTATGTATATGACGGCTCCTTATGTGAAATGTTTTCCCGTCAGGGGAGAACTTTTCATCCCGAAAACGGAACGGAAATTTCACAGGTTTCGTCCTTTGAAGCCAAATTAGAGAATCATCTTCTTTCTCTGCGCATGGAAGATGACAATCAAAAAACTTACGAAACCAAGCTATCGATCAGACAATAAGCTTGAACGAATCATGATAATGAGATGATATCATCACACAAAGGGGGTTGAAGCAATGGCAAAAACATCCGGAAAAACAAACAGCTTCTTGCTGGAAATGATACTGATGATTTTATTCTTTTCTGTTTCTGCCGCAGTGATTTTACAACTGTTCGCTTCCTCACACAACATTCAGAAACAAAGTTCTTCCAAAAACGAAGCTTTGCTTTATGCGCAAACCCTCGCCGAAGAATTCAAAGCCTCCGAACAAGATCTCCTTACTCTGACCTCGGAACAAACCAAAGAACACTATTTAGATGAAAACTGGCAGGAAACCGAAAAAGACAGTGCCGTTTACACGGCGCAGATAAAGATAAGCAATCAGAGCACTGCGGCAGGGCATCTCTTTTCCGCTACGGTATCGGTATTCACATCTGATACCGAAAAGCATCTGCTCTGCCGAATCCCTGCAACTGTTTATCTGCCGTCGGAAGGAGGCGCCGTAGCATGAAAAAAACACAAGCTGGCTTTCCGGTCGGACTCGGTATCCCCACTATTTTGATGATTTTCATTGTTCTGTGCCTGACCACCCTTGGTGTGCTTTCTCTAACTTCTGCCAACAGCGACAGTAAGTTGACTGACAAAACCGAAGCGGCACTTCTTGCTGACTATCAGGCGGAACAGATTGCCGAACAGATGCTCTCGGAAATAGACGGCTGTTTATTACAAGCAGCTAACGATACTGCCGTGTGGCAGCAAACCGGTGTTTGCAGCAAATTACCCGTTGACGTATCCGCCCGGACAAAGTCAGCCCAGGATATTTATACCGCACTGGTCCGAACAGGATTACCCGACATGGTTTCTTTGGAACAAGACACCGTTGCTTTTTCGGTTCCTTTATCCGACGGAAGAAGTTTACAAGTATCTGTTTTACTCAAAAATTATCAGGAAAGCAAGCGCTATGAAATTACCCGGTACCGGCTCGTAACACCCGAACTCATTAACGAGGAAGAGGTACAACAGCTTTGGCCCGGTACTTCCGAATAGCTGCAAAAGGAGTGTTAATTTTGACTGCAAGCGAATTACTCAAACTGGCAATAAACAAAAAGGTTTCGGATGTTTTCATTGTATCCGGCTGTCCGGTATCCGCTAAAATAGGGGGCAGAGTGGAGCCTTTATCAGAACATCGCCTATCTCCCGAGGATACCCAGACCATGATTCGTGAAATTTACACACTGGATCATCAGCGGGAGATGGATCGCCTGCTTCGGCATGGGGATGATGACTTTTCTTTTTCGGTGAGCGGGCTGGGACGGTTTCGGTGCAATGCATATAAACAACGCGGCTCTCTGTCCGCTGTTTTGCGGGTTGTTTCTTTTTCACTGCCCGATCCCGATATGCTCTCGATTCCCCCTGCGGTCATCGATCTTTATCGGAAACAACGGGGATTAGTCCTGATCACCGGCCCGGCGGGAAGCGGAAAATCCACCACCTTGGCTTGTATGATTGATAAAATCAACCGCAACTGTTATAACCACATCATTACCATTGAGGACCCGATTGAATATCTTCATTCCCATCAAAAAAGTATTGTTAGCCAACGGGAAATCGAACATGACACCGACGGGTACAAACAGGCACTGCGTGCGGCGCTGCGGCAGGCTCCCGATGTCATTCTGCTGGGGGAAATGCGGGATTTTGAAACCATTCAAACGGTGTTGACCGCTTCCGAAACAGGGCAGCTCGTTTTTTCTACTCTGCATACCGTGGGCGCTGCCAAAACCATTGACCGTATTATCGACGTGTTCCCCGCTAATCAACAGCAGCAAATTCGGGTACAACTATCAATGGTCCTTCAGGCAGTTGTTTCCCAACAGCTAATTCCTTCGGTCGACGGCAGTTTGATCCCCGCTTTTGAAATCATGACGGTAAACAGCGCGATTCGGAATATGATTCGGGAGTCTAAAGTACATCAAATCAACAACGTGATCTTTGCAGGCGCTGCTGAAGGAATGCGAACGATGGACAGCGATATTCTCCGACTGTATCAGGAAGGCAAAATTTCCCGGGAAAATGCGCTGCTCTATTCCACCGATTTGGAAAGCATGAAAAAGAAACTGGTTTAAACAGGGCAAATCCGCAAATTCTATCATATTTATTTGGAATAGGATGTGACTGGTATGAGAAACAAATCCGTAAAACTATACAATGCAATATTTCCGATTTGGATGCTGATAATATTCCCTACCACTTGGCTCATTGTATTACCCGCCAATTTTGTGATTGATTTACTGGTCATGCTAATCACTCTAAAATGCATGAAAGTACCGAATATCCGGCGTAACACCTTTCCTATTATTTTTGGGGTATGGGGCATGGGCTTTGCGGCAGATGTTTTGGGCGCATTGGGAATGATGTTTTTGACCATGACGTCATTTCACAGCCAAACAACCCCTTTTCAGATAGGTTGGAACGAAATTGTGGATGCGATTGCCTTTCATCCGTTTCAAAACATCTTTGCTTTTTTGATCGTCACGCTGTTTGTTATTATCACTGCAGTCATCATCTTTTTGGGAAACTATTTTCTTTGCTTTCGCGACACAAAACTGGAAAAGCCGCAGAGGAAAATGCTGGCGCTGTCTCTGGCGATTTTTACAGCGCCCTATCTATTCTATCTCCCGACCGAATGGTTTATCAACAGGGTGGGCGTCTAGTGATTTTGTTTCCCCTGTTTTAACAACATGAATTTTATATGAATTCTTACAGAAATCGATTGACAGCCTTTTATATTATGTTATAATAATTATCACGGTAATAGTTATTGCGATAACTATTACCGTGATAATTATTTATTGTAAAACAATCTTGAGTATTTTCATACTAAAATCTAATTGAAAGCTTTCATCGATTTCCGAGGATGAATTGTGTCAGAAAAGGCAGACGACACCGCTGGGCTGACGCCCAGCAAGGAGGATAACGCTTTCTGGCGCAATTCAGAACGGAAAGAATGAAAGTATTTCATTAGATTTTAGTATCAGATCTTATCGGTATGTGAGTCGTGTTTTAACTGCTGTATGCATACAGGTACAGTCTGATTCGGGGGGGAGTGAATTTGGAAACAGCCGCGTTTAACGAACAGGTCCGCACTTGTCTGCATGAAATTAACTTCAAAATTATGCAGATGATGAATCAAAACTTGATCCCGTTTGGCATTACACCGTCTCAGATGCAAATCATCGTCAACCTGGATAAACATGGAGAAATGAACATCTCGGAGCTGAGCAAGATGGTCAGAACGCCCAAAAGCAACATTTCGGCTATCTGCGGCAGGCTGGAGGACAACGGACTTTTGATTCGACGGAGAGATCAATCGGATCAGCGAATTGTTTATGTGGCATTGAGCGAAAAAGCGATCACGCTTGCACATGCAGCTCGTGATTCCATGGACAATTTGCAGAATGAACTTGCATCACGGTTAACGCAAAAAGAACGGGAGGATATTTTAAAAGGTCTTTCCTTACTGAAAAAAATGTATGGAGAGTCTCCCTTTTCAGAACCAAAACAGTCTTAATCTTTTACGGAGGAATCTTTGTGTCAACATTATTTCGATACTACAAAAAACACATTGGCTTAATTCTATTGGCTTTTATTTTTCTTTTTATTCAAGCTCAATGTGATCTGGCACTTCCCGACTATATGTCCCGTATTGTGTCAAACGGTATCGCTGTCAGCGATACCGGCTATATTCTCAAAAACGGCGGTATCATGCTGCTGATCTCCCTGCTGGGTGTTGCTGCCGCCGTTTCGGTCGGATTTGTTTCAGCCCGACTGGGCGCGATTCTGGCTAAAGACATGCGTACTAGCATCTTTGCCAAGGTATCATCCTACTCCAACACCGAGTTCGACAAATTCTCCACTTCTTCTCTGATCACCCGCAGCACCAACGACGTCACTCAAATTCTGATGTTCACCGTTATGCTGATCCGTACCTGCTTTTATGCCCCGATCATGGGGATCGGCGGCGTAATCAAATGTGTAACCATGAGCCAGGATATGCCCCAGATGAGCATGGTTATCGCAATCGCTGTCGGCGCCCTGATCGCTTTTATTGTGTTCCTGCTGTTAGTCGTGCAGCCCAAGTTCAGCAAGGTGCAAAAAATGGTGGACAAAACCAATCTGGTCGCCAGAGAAGGGCTCACCGGTATGCTGGTCATTCGGGCGTTCAATGCCCAGAAATTTGAAGAGGATCGCTTTGACCAAGTAAATACTGATCTGACCAAGCTAAACTTATTTGTCAACCGAGTCATGGCAATCATGATGCCGTTTATGACCTGCATCATGAACGGACTTTCTCTTGCCATTGTCTGGATTGCCGCTATTTCAGCGCAATCTGTAACTGACGTCGGCAACATGATGGCATTTATGCAGTATTCCATGCACATCATTATGTCCTTTATGTTCGTTTCCATGATGTTTATTCTGATGCCGCGTGCGCTTGTTTCTGCCAACCGTATCGGTGAAATCCTGAACAGCGATGTTGCAATCCAAAATCTGCCCAACGCAAAGCCGGTTGAGAATATAAACGGCGTACTGAAATTCGAAAACGTCAGCTTTACCTATCCCGGCGGCGAGGATCCGGCTATCAGCGGCATCAGCTTTACGGCAAAACCAGGGCAAACCACCGCATTCATCGGTTCTACCGGTTCCGGAAAATCTACGCTGATCAGTTTAGTGCCTCGGCTTTATGACGTAACCGAAGGGAAAGTAACGATTGACGGCGTTGATGTGCGTGACATGACAAAAGAGTCTTTGCGCCGTCACATCGGATATGTTCCGCAAAAAAATGTCCTGTTTTCCGGTACGATTGCTTCCAATTTGTTATATGGCTTTGAGGCAGACCCCGAAGATGTTCAAAAGGAAATGCAGGAAAACAATATTTCCGAAGAAGAAGCTGTTTCCAAGCTTGCCGACAACGCCATGAAAAAAGCGGCTCAAATTGCACAGGCAACCGAATTTATCAATGAAAAACCGGAGAAATATGACAGCGAAATCGCGCAAAGCGGCGGCAACGTCTCAGGCGGTCAGAAACAACGTCTGGCAATTGCTCGCGCACTCGTTAAAAAATGTCCGATTTATATTTTTGACGATAGCTTTTCAGCATTGGATTTTAAAACCGACGCACAGCTTCGCAAAGCGCTGAAAGCCGAAACAACCAACGCGACCGTGTTGATTGTTGCACAGCGGGTCGGTACCATTATGGGAGCAGATCAAATCATTGTGCTCGACGAGGGCAAAATCGCCGGTATCGGCACGCATCGGGAACTCCTTCAAAACTGCCAGGTTTACGCGGATATTGCACATTCTCAGCTGTCAGAGGAGGAGTTAGCATAATGGAAAATAAAAACATGCAAAGACCAACTCCACAGCGTCCAAAGGGACCGATGGGCGGACCAATGGGTGGCGGACCTCATGCCATACACGGCGGCGAAAAGGCAAAGGATTTTACCGGCACCATGAAAAAAATCCTGCGCTACATGAGACGTAACATTCCCGCGATTTTGGTCGCTTTCCTATTCGCCATTGCCAGCGTTATTCTGACCTTGAATGTGCCGAACATTCTGGGAGAAGCAACGGACCGTTTAATTATCGATGTTACCAAAATGACAGTATATGATAAACTGACCGAGATGCAGGACAGTATAGAGGATTTGGTGGCTGCCGTCGCAAAAATGCCGCCGGAGGAACTGCAAAAAATGGCAGCTGACCAAAGTGCTACTCTGGCATCATTGGCTGACAAAGGATATCTGTCCGCCGACACCGCTGAAAAATTGGGTAAGGAATTTTTGAGTCTTCCTTTCTCCACCTTTATGCAGGCGGCACAATCCGGTACAGCCGCGCAAAGCTATGAAACCATCGGTGACTTTGTCATTGCAATGGAGAACGCTTCTCCCGAAGCCAGCAAAATGGTAGAGAATATTCCGGAAAAGTATCGGGAAGAAATATTAGCTACCTCCATGCAGCAACGCCCCTCTGTTAATCTCGCTGAAATCGGCAGAATCATTATCTTACTGATCATCATGATCGGCGCATCTGCTTTAATCATGTATGCTCAGGGATTCATTATGTCAGGAGTGGCACAGCGGTTATCTTATCGTTTCCGAAAGGATATCGACACCAAGATCAACAAGCTTCCGCTGTCGTTCTATGACAAAACAACTCACGGCGAGGTCATGAGCTTTATCACCAACGATGTTGACACCATTTCAACCACCCTGAACCAAAGCTTGTCTCAAATTCTGACCTCAGTGGTAACCGTATTCGGTGTATTGTTTATGATGATTAAAATCAGCTGGATTCTAACCTTAGCCGGTTTGCTGATCCTGCCGCTGAGTTTGGGATTTATTTCGATCATCGTAAAGCGTTCTCAAAAGCACTTCTCCCGTCAGCAGGAATATCTGGGACATGTCAACGGTCACATTGAGGAAATGTATTCGGGGCACACCGTCGTCCAGCTCTACAATGGCGAAGAAAAGTCGATGCAGACCTTCAACGATTACAACAATGAGCTATACAATTCTGCATGGCGTTCTCACTTCTTATCGGGGTTGATGCAGCCGGTTATGGGCTTTATCGGCAACCTGGGATATGTGATCGTCTGCGTATTGGGCGGGTACCTGACGGTCAAGGGCATGATTACGGTCGGTAACATTCAGGCGTTTGTGCAATATCTGCGCCAGTTCAATCAGCCTATTTCCCAGATGGCAACCATCACCAACACGCTGCAATCCACCGCCGCTGCGGCAGAACGTGTATTCGGCTTTTTAGAGCAGGAAGAGGAAAAGGAAACCGGTTCTGCTTCTCCGGAACAGGTACGGGGTAATGTTTCTTTCGAGCATGTAAAATTCGGATACAAGGAAGACAAAATCATTATCCACGATTTCTCCGCTCAGGTCAAAGAAGGTCAGCGCGTCGCGATTGTCGGCCCGACCGGCGCAGGAAAAACCACTATTGTAAAACTGCTGATGCGGTTCTATGAAACCAATGCAGGCAAAATTACAGTAGACGGAATTGATATCAAAGATTATCTGCGTGAGGGACTGCGTTCCGAAATCGGTATGGTATTGCAAGATACCTGGCTGTTTAACGGCACGATTATGGATAATATTCGTTACGGCAAACTGGACGCTACCGATGAGGAAGTATATGCGGCGGCGAAAACCGCCTGCGCCGACCACTTTATCAAGACACTGCCCGGCGGCTATCAATTTGTGATCAACGAGGAAGCCGGCAACATCTCGCAAGGTCAAAAGCAGTTATTGACCATTGCGCGCGCGGTACTCGCCGATCCTGCTTTACTGATTCTCGATGAGGCAACCAGCTCGGTCGACACCCGCACCGAGCTGCTGATTCAAAAAGCCATGGAGCGCTTGATGCGCAACCGTACCAGCTTTATCATCGCACACCGTCTGTCTACGATCCGAGATGCCGACCTGATCCTTGTCATGAAAGACGGCGACATCATCGAGCAGGGCAATCATCAGGAATTGCTTGCAAAAGACGGATTCTACGCAACACTCTATAACAGTCAGTTTGACAGCGCGGATGCAAGCTAAAAGACAGAATTTATTCATAAAGTCACACAGCCCTCGTTTATGCTGTCCGCATAAACGAGGGCTGTGTTAATATACATGCAAGTTTTTCTGATCGCTTTATTTTTTGCGGGGATATGACGTCTTCTCATCTGTTAAGCCTAATAGATAATCAACGCTTGTGTGATGAATAATTGATAGTTGTATTAAAACGGAGGTGGGGATATCAATATCTCCTCGTTCATAGTTGCTATAAACCCGCTGACTGCAGTGAAGCAATTCTGCCATCTGCTTCTGCGTCATATCTTTATCTTCTCGCAAATCTCTTATTCTACGGTACATTGTCATCACCTAAAATAAGTATAGAATAGCGAAATATTCGCTATTGACTTTTAGCGAATATTTCGCTAAAATGTATTTTGAGGTGATAAAAATGGATTTATACAAAGAAATTCTTTCCAATGCTTTATCAAGTGAAAAAATACAAATTACTTTCCCAAATCTGAAAATAAGTCCAACAGAAATTATAGAATCAGAGTGTTATCAAGCGTTGCAAAAAATTAAGGCTATCATTCAAAATGACAGCCTTAATGACAGTGAATGTTTTATGAAAATAGAGGAAATCATATCCGTGTTCGAAAACCTAGGCAGTTCCTGCGGAACACGTCATGATTTTGGATAAACAAGAAACCGGCTTTCTAAGATGAAAGCCGGTTTCTTGTTTATTTGGGCTCAATGTCAATAGTTGGGGTAAAGAAATAAAAGAGAAACGATGAGATGAGCA
>CAUHFD010000073.1 GCA_959605275.1 uncultured Eubacteriales bacterium
GCTCATCTCATCGTTTCTCTTTTATTTCTTTACCCCAACTATTGACATTGAGCCACAATTAATTGTTGATCATTTGAAAAAGGCAGGAGTGTCATCCGAACGAATTTCGGATGGCACTCCTGCCTTTTTGAGTAATTTTTATCACTGTTGTATTTACTGAAACCGGATATTCATATACGCTTCGACAATTTCCACACACTTATCAAATCCCAACTCTGCACTGTTTAAGCAAAGGTCATAATTTTGTGCGTTATCCCAGTTTCTGCCGGTATAGTATTTATAATATGCGCTGCGATGCCGGTCAGTATCCTGTATTTTCTTTTCAGCCTCTTTCTGAGGCAGCGCATACATATCCATTACCGTTTTCACACAAGATTCAAACGGAGCATGAACAAACAATTTGACTACGTTCGGTCTGTCCTGCAAAATAAAATCAGCACACCGTCCCACAATTACACAAGAGCGTGTATCGGCAAGCTCCTTGATAATCTTGGCTTGATAGTTAAACAGGTTGTCATCCGAAACAAAATCATCACTTTCGGGCGGCAGGAGATCTCCCTTATACACCTTGCCAAAAGGCTTGCGCAGTCCCGGCTTTACCCGTTCATCCGCCTGCCCGAAAAGGCGTTCATGTATCCCGCTGTCATCAGATGCCATTCGCAATAATTCCCTATCATAGAAAGGAATATCCAGCTTTTCGGACAGCATTTTCCCGATTGTTTTGCCACCGCTGCCATAACCTCTGGCAATCGTAATTACATAATGATCCATACTAATGACCTCCCCGTTATATTTTTATCCGCTTGAGAGAGCATTTATTCGCCCAAATACGCTTTTTTCACCGAATCATCATTCATGAGATCCTGTGCGTTTCCGGAAAGCACAATCTTTCCGGTTTCCAGCACATATGCCCTGTCAGCAATGGACAACGCTTTTTTCGCATTTTGTTCCACCAGTAAAACCGTGGTGCCGCCTTCGCTGATTTCTCGGATGATGTCAAAAATCTCGGTAACAAACAACGGTGAAAGTCCCATAGAAGGTTCATCCATCACGATAATTTTCGGTTCTGACATCAGTGCCCGTCCCATCGCCAGCATCTGCTGTTCACCGCCGCTCAAAGTGCCCGCAATCTGCTTTTTCCGCTCTTCCAATCGTGGAAAACGCCGATAAACCATTTCCAGCGTATCAGCAATTTTTTTCTTGTCCTTGCGGGTATAGGCGCCAAGCTTCAGATTATCCAGCACCGTAAGCTGCTGAAAAATCCGGCGTCCCTCCGGCACATGTGCCATGCCGAGCGAAACAATTTTATGAGCAGGCATTTTCGTGATATCCTTGCCCTCAAACTCAATTTTTCCGGCTCTCGGCTGAATCAAACCGGTCACCGTGTGGAGTGTCGTTGTCTTTCCGGCGCCGTTTGCGCCGATTAGCGCGATTACTTCCCCTTGGTTAACCGAAAATGAAATTCCCTTAATCGCCTGTATCACACCATAATATACCTGTAAATCGGTAACTGTAAGCATTGCCATTTGTTCAAAATCCTTTCTTGCCGCATTGTCAGGCATAAGTCGGAGCCATTACTCTCCCAAATAAGCTGTGATGACTCGTGGATCCTTTAAAACGATATCTGTCGCTCCATGTGCCAATTCGGTACCGAAATTCAAAACGGTTACTTCCTCACAAATACCGGCAACCAATCGCATATCGTGCTCAATCAATAAAATTGCAATATCAAAATGGGAGCGAACAAATTTAATCGTCTGCATTAGTTCATCGGTTTCATTCGGGTTCATTCCCGCTGCCGGCTCATCCAGCAAAAGCAGCTTCGGATCGGTGGCAAGTGCCCGGGCAATCTCCAGCTTTCTCTGCTTGCCGTAAGGCAGGTTGCAAGCCAAATAATCCGTTTCTCCGTCCAAATCAAACACCTTCAGCAAATCCATTGCCTTTGCGTCCATCTCTGCTTCTTCCTTGAAATAGCGTGGCAGCCGCAGAATGCCCTCTAAAGCAGAGTATTTTTTCTCATTATGCAATCCGATTTTTACGTTATCAATGACCGACATGTTTTTAAACAGACGGATATTCTGAAACGTACGGGCAATTCCGGCTTTGTTGATCTGAATCGGATTTTTTCCGGTAAGGTTGACACCGTCCAGCGAAAAAGAGCCGTTGGTTGGTTTGTAAACCCCGGTCAAAAGGTTAAACACTGTTGTTTTTCCGGCTCCGTTCGGTCCGATCAACCCATAAAGCTGCCCCTTTTCAATTGCAACATTAAAATCATCAACCGCCCGCAGACCGCCGAAGGATATCCCCAGATTTTTTACTTCTAATAAAGCCATTGTATCATACCGGGGCTGAAAGCCGCCCCGACTCCTTTATCAAGATTTTCAGCACTGCATTATTTCTGCTTCACTGCTTTCTTCCTGCCGAACAGTGCGGATAAATTTTCCCATCTGAGCTTCGCCTTAAAGGAGGCAAACTTCGGAGAAGCATTGAGCAGCATCATGACAATCAATACAATTGAGTACAGCAGCATCCGGAAGTTGTCCGCACCCCGCAGCACCTCAGGCAACAAGGTGATCAGCGTTGCAGCAATTACCGAGCCTTTCAAGCTTCCCATTCCGCCTAACACCACAATAACCAAAATTTCGATAGATTTATTATAATCAAATCTGGCAGGGATCAGAATACCCAGATTGTGCCCGTACAAGACGCCGGCAACACCGGCAAAAAACGCGGCAATGACAAAAACAAATATTTTATAGTATGTAACGTTGATTCCCACCGACTCTGCGGCAATCACATTATCACGAATGGAGCAAATCGCACGCCCGTGACGGGAATTTACCAGATTGGCGATAATGAAAATGGTAATCACTACAACAATAAACACAATCGTGTAATTCGACAGCATCGGAATGCCTCGGTATCCCGACGCGCCGCCGGTCACGGTCAGATTTTCCATGATCGAACGAATGATTTCGCCGAACGCCAGCGTCACGATTGCCAGATAGTCACCCTTTAACCGCAGCACCGGGATGCCGATGACCAGACCGACCACCGCCGCGGCAAGTCCGCCGAGAATCATGCCCAAAACAAAGGACAAATAATCGGGCAGCCCCGAAGTCGCACTGAAAATACAACCGACGTATGCGCCCACCGACATAAATCCGGCATGCCCCAAGGTCAACTCTCCCAAGAATCCGACCGTCAGGTTGAGCGACACCGCTAATATTATATTGATTCCTATCGGAACAAGAAGACTTTTCATATGGCGGGAAAAAACGCCGCCCTCCACCAATCCAAACAGCACCGCATATAATGCGATGGTTAAAATCAGCGTAATGATGTTTTTCTTTGTCAAAATTTTTCTCATAGTTTCTTGTTTTTCCGCCGCAATCGGAGGAAAACCACCTTCCGCTTAAACTAAAATACTCCGAATAATCCGCATCCTGCGTTTTCGATTCAAAAGGCTTTTATACTTTTTCCATCCTGTTTTTGCCAAGCAATCCTGCCGGACGGATGATCAGCACAAGGATCAGAATACCGAACACGATCGCATCAGACAACTCGGTAGATATGTACGCTTTGGACAAACTTTCGATGATCCCCAACAAAATACCGCCAAGCATCGCCCCCGGAATACTGCCGATTCCGCCGAGTACTGCCGCGATAAACGCCTTGATACCGGGCATCGCACCCATGTACGGTCCGATAAAGCCGTAGGAGCTGGAATACAATACGCCCGCAACCGCAGCCAGTGCCGAACCGATCGCAAAGGTCAGTGAAATCGTTTTATTAACATTAACGCCCATCAGTTCTGCTGCGCCTTTGTCCTCCGAAACAGCAAGCATTGCGCTTCCGGTTTTGGTTTTATTAATAAACAAAGTCAAGCCAACCATAATCAGCAAGGTTACAACCAACGTCACAATCTGGTTCCCGCTCATTTTAATTCCGCCCGCTTCAAATCCGGCAAAAGAAATTAAAGATTGGAAAGAACGCTGCTGATCTCCGAAAATAAGCAAGCTCAGGCTTTGCAGAAAATAACTGACTCCGATTGCAGTGATCAATACCGTTAAAGGAGAGGTATTCCGCAAAGGCTTATAGGCAATTTTTTCCACCACAACACCCAGTACCGTACAAACGATGATGCCCACCAAAATGGATAGGTACGGCGGAAATTTCAGTGAACTGATTGCGATAAACACCGTATAAGAACCGACCATGATTACATCGCCGTGTGCAAAATTAAGCATTTTTGCAATACCGTATACCATTGTATAGCCAAGTGCGATCAACGCATATACGCTTCCGACATTTAAGCCGTTGATCAATTGTGTGATAAACTGTGTAATCCATTCCATATGTAACGTTTCTTCCTCCCGCTTCCGGTATGATCTGCCTCAATGTATCTGTCTGTATGAAAAATCCGATTTTTTCTTCCGCTCTGCTAAATAAAACAAAAAACGGCTTACTTCATGATCTCATTTTCACAACCCCAAAAGGACAGTGATGATCGTCCCGTCTGTTTCCCAATAAAAACACCAAAATTTCAGCTGATAAAAAATATTTTCATCCCATCCATGCCGGGCAAAATAATTTTTATCAACTGAAATTGTCTTTTAAACCACTAAACCTGTCCGAAAATTACAATCGGGAGAGAGAAGATTCCCTCTCCCGATTATCTCTTTATCCCTTGAATTAGTTTTTCGCAGTATATTTACCGTCTACAATTTCAACGATTTTGGTACCTTTGTTCGGCTCACCGTCAGCGTTAAAAGTCATATCTCCGGTCAAGCCCGAAACAGAGATCTGTGTCATAGCACTGATCAAGTCATCGTTTACAAACTCGCTGTTTGCTTTGATCCCTGCTTTTTCGATTGCCGCTTTGATAACATAAATGCCGTCATAAGCGTCGGCAGCGAACTGGTCCGGATCCGCATTGTATTTTGCTTTATAAGCGGTAACGAATTTCTGAATGTCAGCATTCGGGTCGTTTGCCACAAAAGGAGTCAGGAACTGAGCGCCGTTTGCCAGAGCCGCGTCGTTGCCGAGCTGTTTCAGAACGCCGTCCCAGCCGTCACAGCCGAAATAAGGAAGCGTGATACCCGCTTCTTTGGACTGTTTGAGCACGTAAGAAACCTTCTGATAATAAGCCGGTACAAAAATAGCTTCTGCGTCGGTTGCTTTAATTTTAGTAAGCTGAGTATTGTAATCCTGCTCATTGCCCAAAGATTCTTTGGCTACAACGGTGCCGCCGAGTTCTTTGTATCTGGCTTCAAACGCATCGGTAATACCCTTGCTGTAATCTTCCGCAACATCATACATAATGGCGATTTTCTTTTTGCCTAATGTGGTGTATATGTAATCCGCCATGTTTTTGCCCTGCAGCGGGTCGGTAAAGCAAATGCGGAACGCATTGCCGTATTGGGTACAATCCTGTGCAGAGCCGCTCGGAGTAAGCTGCAAAATACCATCCTGTTTTGTCAGCTCTCCCAAAGCAATCGTCGCGCCGCTGGTAGTAGCGCCGAGCATTGCAACAATCTCATTATCCATTAATTTGTTGTATGCGGTAGCGGCTTTTTCCGGGCTTGCTTCATCATCCTCAAAGAAAAGCTCCAATTTCATACCGTCAATACCGCCCGCAGCGTTGATTTCGTCCACAGCAACCTGCGCGCCGTTCTTCACAGAAATACCGTAGGAAGCATTTTCACCGGTGAGCGGTCCCATACCGCCGATTTTGAAAGTATCTCCTACTTTAAATTTTACGCCGGTTTTGTAATCGGCGTCGCTGCTTCCGCCGTTATTGCCGCATCCAGCCATAACAGACAAAGCCATAGCCGCAGTCATACCAAGTGCAGCTACTTTTAACATCGATTTTTTCATACTGCATACCTTACTTTCTTTTTTATTTTTTAACTTTGCTTCTCCAAATCAAAATTACAAAAGGATTGGCTAAAATAAGAATATAATTTCTTATAATAATACTATTTTATTCATGATTTGTCAATGTTTTTCCCGCATTTACCCAGTGTTTTGTTGGAAATAAATGTACCGCAATTTATTCAGGCAGACCGGTTTGTGCTTTTCGACAGTGGGAATGCTAAAAAATGGTTATGCACAATCAGCATCAATCTTCCGAGAGTATCCACACTCAGCATCAGTACAGCTTTCCGGAAGATATGATTTTCTTCTGATCAATAAAACAAATCTGCCCCTCTTGCTGCATCTGATCAAGCATCTGACTGGCAAAAAGCGTCGCATCGGTCACACCAAACCGTTTTCGGCTATAAAAAAGAGAGACCGTTACCCCTTCTATTGCCTGTGCTGCTTGGCAAACAGTAATGGTCTTTTCCTGTTTCAGTTTTTTTCGGATGATCCGTCGACATTTCCGTATCAGCATCTCTGTCAATTGCTGCTGTTCCTTTCGGCTTTTTAACAATCCCCATGTGTAAACAACCGCAGAACAAAACATAAACAAGATAAAATATCCTACAAATTGCCACATGATAGTCTTAAGCCCCTTTTTTCATATTATCTGCCGAAATTGTCTTAGCTGAATCACCGGTTTCCGGTATCTGAAAAGAAATCAATCGATTTCCGTAGAGGATACGAAAAAATGCAGTCAGTCTCTCATACAACGGTTCTGCATCTTTTCCGAATCTCTGCTTTACCATTCCGGCAATCTCTGCAACAGTACGTTGCCCGTCTATGGCATGCCAGATAAAGCTCCCGAATTGATCCATATCAATATTGCTGACAGGCGGAGCTTTCACCAACATCTGTGCCAGCTTGTGATAAAAGCCCCGATGCGAAACCGAAAGCCGTACCAAGCCGTTTTCCTGCGTCTGCCAACCGATTTTCTCGTTTCGCTTCGGAATAAATTCTAACATATTTTTGCTTTTTGCCATCGCCATAACCTGCCTTTCTGCATTTTTCATTTAACCTTATTCGCCGCTTTATGCTTATCGGAGCGTTGGCGACAAGAAACATCCCAACCGGGAGAAGCACAAAGTTTCTGCTTTTCCCGGTTGTGCCAAATGGCGCGTGCGCTTTCTTATTGCTTTTTGCGATGAAAAGACGCTTGAAACAGACTGAAAATCAATAAGCCGTAAACAATTATCGCCAGTATTACCTGCGATGTGCCGCTGCTGTCAAAAGCAAAAATACCTGACAAATCAATGATGTCACTTAATCTTCCGGTGCCGATCGGTATGACTGCGAAAACGGCAAGCAGAATACCGATTAACCCTTCGCCCGCAATTAATCCCGAGGTGTACAAAATTCCACGATTGATTTCCTCTTTCCGTTTTTCCTCCGAAACTTTTTTACGCTTCTCAAAAAACAGCCGTACCAAACCGCCTGCCATAATGCCGGTACTCAAATGGATCGGAAGATATAAACCCACTGCAAAAGGAAGCACCGGTATCCGCACAATCTCTGCCACAATCGCCAGTCCCACTCCGATAAGCACCAGCGTCCACGGTAGAGTTGCCTCCATAACGCCCTCTACTACCATCTTCATCAGCATCGCCTGCGGAGCCGGCAATTCCTGTGAGCCGTATCCCCATGCAGCATTCAACAAGTATAATACACCGCCGATTGCCAGAGATGCCGCAACTACGCCAACCATTTCACCATATTGCTGTTTTCGCGGAGTCGCACCTAACAGATATCCTGTTTTCAAATCCTGAGAAGTGTCTCCGGCAATAGACGCCACCATACAAATAATAGAGCCGATGGCGATTGCACCCATCATTCCGGTATGTCCGGTCATGCCGGTCAGTTTTAACAGCAAGGTGGAAAACAACAGAGTCGCAATGGTCATTCCGGATACCGGATTGTTGCTGCTGCCCACCAATCCGACCAACCTTGCAGACACCGTTGCAAAAAAGAAACCGAATATCGCAATGATGAAAGCACCTATCAAAGGCACCGGGAAAACCGGCAGCGCCCATATCAGCAGTATGATGGCAATCACTGCCGGCACGGTAACCTTCATGGATATATCCTGCCCGGTGCGAAGCCCTGCATCCGTCTGACCATCTTTGCGAAATAGCCCTTTCATTGCTTTACCGAACGTTTTGACAATAAGCGGAAAAGATTTTACCAAACTGATGATTCCGCCCGCAGCAACAGCACCCGCTCCGATATAACGAATATAATTACTCCATAATCCCGACGGGGAAAGGGCGCTGACCGGATCAGTAGCCGGAAAAAACACCTGATCGCCTCCGAACATACTGAGCATCGGCATCATGACCAGCCAACTCATCACTCCGCCTGCCAGCATATAGCTGGATATCCGCGGTCCGCAGATATATCCGACACCGACTAACGCCGGTAAAAGATCAATTCCCACTGCACTTCCTTTATATGCGGCGATATCATAGTTGAGCGAACTCGGAAACAACCTCAAGCCATCCGAAACCAACTTGTACCCCGCAGCCGCACCAAGGCCCGTAAAAACCGCAGATGCTTTAGAGCCGCCTTCCTCTCCGGCAAGCAGCACCTCGGCACACGCTGTACCCTCGGGATAAGGCAGAACCGCATGTTCCTCCACAATTAACGCTTTACGCAGTGGTATCATAAACAAAATACCCAGAATGCCTCCGACCAGCGCGATGAGAGTGATTTCCAGCAATGACGGCGCTCCCTCTCCCCATTCCTGCATCCATATAAACATAGCAGGGAGGGTGAAAATTGCCCCAGCCGCTATGGATTCTCCTGCAGAGCCGATGGTTTGCACCATATTGTTTTCCAATATGGAGTCTTTTCGTAAAATCATCCGAATGATGCCCATTGAAATAACGGCTGCCGGAATCGAGGCCGATATCGTCATGCCGACTCGCAAGCCAAGATATGCGTTTGCCGCGCCAAAAACAACTGCCAGCAGCACCCCCAAAACAATTGAAGTCACTGTAAATTCCGGCATTATTTTATCCGCCGGTATAAACGGCTGAAAATCATCTGTTTTATCTTTCGTCATCTAAATCATCATTCCTTTCCGAAGTTTATCCTGCACATTTTTAGCGGTATACCTATTTCTCAATATATCCTTTGCTGTTTCCGGAAATTTATTCCTGCATTTTAAAGAAATCACCAAATGAAAATTATCACCTTTTCCCTCTTTCAAAATTATCATCTTTTCCCTCTTTCAAGCAGTTGACAAAAATATTCTGCTGTGTTATACTTAATGAGTTGTTTACTGAGTGCTTTATCATAATTGATTCTGAAACGAGGATAAATATCCTCGTTTTTTTATGTAAATAATAAATTTATTACACCGGAAAAATCAACACGTTTCTGCGGAGAATCCTTTCAACCGCCGAAAAGGCATTTTGTCCAAGCTCCTTTCAGCGGAAAACTCAACAACTGAATGCCGCATTCCGCTACACCGGTGGTTTATGTTATATAAGCACTATCACAGAATAAATAATAAAAACTTTGAAACGAGGAACTGAATGAATCAGAAAACCCAAATCCCTTTTTCGGCAATGAATCTGCCGATTGAAATGGAACGCGCCATCGAACAGATGGGCTTTGAAACCCCGACCGATATTCAGGCGCAAAGCATTCCGCTGATCAGAGCGGGCTATGATGTAATCGGCCGTTCTCAAACCGGAACCGGAAAAACAGTTGCCTTCGGCATTCCCGCTTTAGAAGCAATTGAAACCGATATGGAAAACAAAAACAAGGTGCAGATTTTAATTCTCTGCCCGACCCGAGAACTCGCGGTACAGGCTTGTGAAGAAATCAAAAAGCTTTCTGCCTTTATGTACGGCATTAAAGCAGTAGATGTCTACGGCGGCGCCCCGATGGACCGGCAAATCATTAAACTGAAAAAAGCAAACATCGTGATCGGAACACCCGGACGAATCATGGATCATATGCGCCGCAAAACACTTCGGCTGGATCATGTTAAAATGGTGGTGCTGGATGAAGCAGATGAAATGCTGAGCATGGGCTTTCGCGAAGATATCGAAACCATTTTGCAGGAAACACCGGAGGAACGCCAAACCATTCTGTTTTCTGCGACCATGCCCCCTGCCATTATGCAGCTGACCAAAAAGTATCAGCACGATCCGCAGGTCGTTCAAATCAATCGGGATCAGGTAACGGTATCGGCAATTGAGCAGTATTTTTACGACGTGCCGATGGGCAGAAAAATGGATGCGCTCAACCTGGTGCTGCGCTACCACAATCCGCAGCGTTGTATTATTTTCTGCAACACCAAAAAAATGGTAGATGATATCAGCGAATACCTCAATAAAAGCGGTTTTTCTGCCGAAGGGCTCCACGGAGATATGAAACAATCTCAGCGTACCAAGGTAATGGAAGCCTTCAAGCAGGGAAGAACCTCGATGCTGATTGCAACCGATGTTGCCGCAAGAGGAATTGATGTCAGCGATATCGACTATGTCATCAATTATGATTTACCCCAAAACACCGAATATTATGTACATCGCATCGGCAGAACCGGACGTGCCGGCAAAACGGGAAAGGCGATCACGATTTGCAGCGGCAGACGGCAGGTCGGAGATCTGTTCCAAATCGGAAAAGAAGCAAAATCCAACATCATCCGCCAGCAGATTCCGAACGCTAAAGATATCACTTCCCGCACTTACTCCCGCAACAGAGAGGATGTCGAGAAATTGCTGGCGGAAAAAAGTGAATTCCCTTATCTGGAAATGGTAGAATCCATTGTCAGTAACGGCTGGTCCGCTGAGCAAATTGCTGCTGCGGTATTGGAATTGCATTTCGGCGATATCAATGAAACAGAAGAAATCATGGATATTGTGCCGGCTCCTGCACGGTACGATCGCAATGAAAACAGAGGAAAGTCCGGAAAAGGCGGCAGATACGGTAAAATTGTCATCAACATCGGACGGGATAACCATATTGCTCCCAATCATTTGGTCGGTGCCATTGCTGAACGTACCCATCTTTCCGGAAGTGACATCGGAAAAATTGAGATTTTCGATGACAAATCTCTGATTGCCATTCCGGAAAGTGAAATCAGTGAAGTCGTAAAGGAAATGAAGGACTGCAAAATCTGCGGATTTCCGACAGTGACTACTGCGCAAAGCGGAAACAAACCAAAACTTGCGGGAAAAGTCAATCATTATGATGACCGGGAGCATTCCCGAAAGGATTATCGTAATTTGAAAGGAAAGCGCGGAAATTACAACACCCGCCGCTATCAATAAACGAAAAAAGTCAAGCCGCAGCCACTTTTGTAAAGTGACTGCGGCTTGACGCATATTGGTCAGGAACCATTGTCCGCCCAATCAAAATCGATTCGACAGGCAGTGATCAATTACATGCAAAATGCGAGAGCGGCATCTGCGGCGCTGGCAGCATCAGGAGTATAGCTGTTTGCACCGATCGAATCGCAGAAATTCTGAGTGACAGGAGCTCCGCCGACCATTACTTTTACATCAAGGCTTTCCGCCTTAACAGCATCAACCACGTTTTTCATTTCTGTCATGGTTGTCGTGAGCAATGCAGAACAAGCAATAATGTCCGCATTGTTTTCTTTCGCGGCAGATACAAACTGCTCGGCAGAAACATCAACGCCGAGATCCACTACATTCAAGCCCTTGCCTTCCATCATCATTTTCACCAGGTTTTTGCCGATAT
>CAUHFD010000074.1 GCA_959605275.1 uncultured Eubacteriales bacterium
GCATGATTGTCCCCGTAATATAAATTTACATTCTGAGTAATAATTTTATCCGCCATATTCTGCACTTCTTTCTATTTTTTTCTCTGCAAACGATTCTGTATCAAACGAGTCAGCAAATTGATTAAAAACACAACAATAATCAGCACTGCGGCAATGGCAAAGCTGATATCATTATATCCCTTGCCCGCATATTGATAAAGCTGAACCGATAATGTTGCTCCCGAAGAGGAAAGATGGCTGAACAAGCCGTTTGGCAGATTGGTACCGATTCCGGCAGTAAAAATCAAAGCGGCTGATTCCCCGACAATTCTTCCGATACTTAAAATAACCGACGTAATAATACCCGGAAGAGAACAAGGCAAAATGATGGTGCGTATCATATACCACTTGGTCGCGCCGATTCCCAAAGCGCCTTCCCGATATAATTCCGGCACCGTTTTCAGTGCTTCCTGCGTGGTACGGATGATAATCGGTAAGATCATGATGGTCAGCGTCAGTGCGCCCGACCAAATGGAATAAGATAATTTCATCATTATCCCGAAAAAAGTAAATCCGAACAAACCGTAAATAATGGAAGGAATACCGGACAAAGACTCGGCAGTAAACTCAATCAATCTGACCAATCTGCCTTTCTTAGCATATTCATTCAAATAGATTGCTGCGCCGATTCCAATCGGTGTTGCAATAATAATTGACAGCACAATGATATACAATGTGTTGATAATATTCGGCAAAATACCGTATGTTTTTTTCAATGTGCTCGGCTGGGTAGATAAAATCTCCCAATTAATATTCGGAATTCCTTTTACCAGAATATAGGCAAGCATTCCCACCAGCATTCCCACTGTTATTACGGCGCTGAAATAAATCAGCACTTTAAGAACGATATCATATGGGCGTATTCTTTTTTTTGTAATACTGTAATCAGATGTTTTGATTCGTGTATAAGCATCGCGTATTGCTTTGGCTGTATCCTCCATCTTTATCACCATTCCTTTTTTCTGTTATTCATCATTCTTCTGCTTTTTAAACATACGGTTGATCACAATATTGATGACCATGATAAAGATAAACAGCACTAATCCGATAGAGAACAATACCTCTCTGTGCAGACCGCCCGCATAACTCATTTCAGAAGCAATACCGGTTGTCAGGAAACGGACGCTCTTGAACAAATTCGGCATATTTGCCACATTGCCGCAAACCATAATAATCGCCATCGTCTCTCCGATAGCACGTCCGATACCTAAAATAACGCCGGTGACAATTCCCGAACGCGCCGCCGGAATGATCACCTTGAAAATGGTCTGTATCGGTGTTGCGCCCAACGCCAACGATGCTTCCTTCAATTCTTCCCGCACGCTGTCCAGTGAGGTTTCACTCACGCTGATGATGGTAGGCAAAATCATGATTGCCAAAACAATAATAGCAGACAACATGGTAGCGCCCGATGCAAGATTAAATATTTTTCCAACCGTCGGTACAATAATCATCATACCGATCAAGCCGTAAACAACCGACGGGATACCTGCTAATAGTTCTACCGCAGGCCGTACAATTTTAACCAATCCTCTCGGCGCCACCTGAGACATAAACACCGCTGTCAGCAAACCAATCGGCACACCAAGCAAAATCGCTCCGAAGGTTCCTACAATAGAGGATAATATCATCGGAAGAATTCCGAACTGCGGATCCTGCGCAGTCGGCTGCCATATCACGCCTAGCAGAAATTTCCCGACTCCCACTTCAGCAATTGCCGGTCCGCCCGCAATTACCATGTAAACAGAAATTGCAACAACCGCCAAAACCGCCACCAAACCGCAGCATAAAAATATCAGCTGCATTACCGTTTCCAAAACGGATTTGGATTTTGCGCTGCCTTTAATCGTCATTCCCGGTAAAGCTCCTTTCTTTTTATATGGGAAGAGGGAACGACATCTTGATGCGTTCCCTTAGGATGTAGTATTCTATTGTCTTTTTCTGTTTTTCTTCATCGTCTTACAGCCTATTCCCATCGTATATTCTCATTGTCATCTTACTTTACGGAGATCAAGTGCAGGCTGGTAACGATTGCCTGACCCTCATCGGACAGAACATAGTCTAAGAAAGCTTTTACATCAGCGTTGCTTTCGTTTTCTTTGGTAACCATCAAGAACGGTCTCTGAATCGGATAAGTTCCCGCTTTTACATTGTCGATTGTGCAGTCTACTCCGTCAATTTTAAGACCTTTTACCGTATCGTTCAGGTAAGCGTAAGAAATGTATCCGATTGCGCCCGCAGTGCTGGCTACCGATGTAGCAACGATACCGGTTTCGGTTAATTCCTGGCTGTATTTGCAAGCGTCTTCAACTTTAAGCAGTTCTTCAAAAGCAGCGCGTGTGCCGGAGCCGGATTCCCGACCGATTACCGCAATCTTCATGTCTGCGCCGCCGACTTCTTTCCAGTTGGTGATTTCGCCTTTGAAGATTTTAATCAAATTCTCTGTTGAAATGTCAGATACCGCGTTTTCTTTGTTTACAATTACGCTTATGGAGTCAATGGCAACTTTGTATTCTTTTAAACCTGTTTCTGTGTCTTTCAGCGCTCTGCTGACATTGCCGATCTGGCTGTTTCCGTCCTGTACGTTTTTGATTCCTGCACCGGAACCGCCAAGCTGAACATCGATTGTTACATTTCCGTATTTGGAATGATAATCCTCAGCAAGTCCTTTTGCTAAGTCTTCCATAGAAGTAGAACCACTCATTTTGATGGTTACAGGCTCTGCATTTCCGCTGCTGCTTGTATCACCGGAACCGCCTGCATTATCTGAATTACATCCTGTGAACAACGTACCTACCAATACGCACGCCATAACTGCCGCCAATAATCTTTTTTTCATATTCATCTTATATTCCTCACTTTCTTTCTGTACAAGCATATTGTATCGCTTATCTAGAAAATCTAACAGCAAAACAAGGTATAATGAATGTAAAGTCTATGTAAAGTGGGGCTTTGGAAAATTGCAAAAACATTTTAAACGTTCTGATACAGTATTTGCATATTAAAAGATATTGTGGTAAAATCTAACATATATAATAGTATGCGGAAAATCATGGTGTTATTTGCAGATAATAAGAAGAAAGGTGGGGAAATGAGCAACATTGCTCCTTGATATGCCGGAAAAAATACCCGAAAAAAATCTGAATTATAAAAAGGTGTCTCGGAAGTCAATCGTCCTCTGGGAAATCATCTTTTTCCTGATCTGGGCGGCAATCTTTGTACTGGTGCTGTGGGTTTTTACTCCCTTTACCTGGCTTTGGAACGCTTTGGTCTGGGCGCTGGGCGTAGCTTTGATTTTAATTGAATTTCTGTATCTGCCAATGCTGTATGCCTCGACTCAATACTGTATCACTGATAAAATAATTGCCTATCGGCGCGGTGTTTTTTTTAACCAGCGCCAATTTATGTATCGCGATCGTATCGTATATGTTTCGGTTTATAATACACCGCTCACTCCGATTCTGGGTATTTCTTCGCTAGTCATCACAGCTGCCGGTGCAAAAATAAGAATTAATTTTTTAAACCGCCGTCTTGCGCAGCAGCTTGCAGAAGAGTTGGCTCCCACCCCAAAGGATATCTATTAAAAAGGAGGCAGTGTTTTGCGTTTCAAACATCCTCATCCGATTAACATAGTAGAAAACACAACAAAATACATTTTGTTGTTGGTATTCCCTTTGATCCGCGGACTGCTTTTCTCTCATGGTGATTTTTATACTTGGCTGAAAGGAGCCTGGTTCGATCTCTTGATCGTGGCGCTGATATTTGCAATGGCGGTGGTAAAATGGTACTGTATCCGTTATGACTACGACGAAACCGGCATTTATATTAACAGCGGTCTTTTGATTACACAGCGCTGCTACCTTCCTTATCGGAAATTAACCATGGTTTATACGGAATATCCGTTTTATTTCATGCCCATCGGTGTCATGCGGATACGAGCCGACACTGACGGCGGATTTATGAATTTCACAGATTTTTCTATTACTGTCAGCAAAAAAAATGCAGCTGAAATCTTCCTTCTTTCGCAATCGGAATTTCGAATAGAAGAAAACATGAAAAAAGTGTATCATCCGCAATGGTTCTATGTCGCCATTTTATCTTTGATCACCTCCAACACCTTGACCGGCGTACTTTTTGCCTCAACATTTATCTCTCAATGCGGAAATCTGCTCGGTAAAGAATTTGAAGATCTGCTTGTGACCAAATTGACTGATCTGGTTCGGATGCTGGCGTTCGGCCTTCCCCCTGCCGCCGCAGTAGTCGGATACATTCTTCTTTTCGGCTGGTTGATTTCTTTCTTAATGACTATCATACGGCATATTAAATTCAATGTAGTTCGGCAGGGCAACAACTTAGAAATCAAAACCGGGATTGTGACACCCCGCAGTTATTCTATCCAGGCAGGCAGGGTAAATTTGATTGAGATCCGGCAAAGCCTGTTGACCAAACTGCTCGGATTTTTCACTGTCTTTATCCACTGTGCAGGATACGGCAAGCAAAAAAATGAGCTTTCGGTATTAATCCCCGCAGCCGACAAGCATGAGGCACGACGAAACTTAAACATTTTGTTACCGGAAATCCCGCTGATTAAAAAGAAGTTCAAACCGAAACTGCGGGTGTTATCTCGATTTTTAATTCCCCCTGTCACCATCATTTGCTGTGTTTTTGCTCTTTTCTTTTTGCTTTATCTGTTTTTCCCGCAGTTTCGCAGTATTACCTTTTTCATCGGCATCATGGCGGAAATCCCCGGTATTTGGTGGCTGTTTGTCAAGATACTTTCTTTTTTACACACCGGCATCGGAAAAGAAAACGGTGTATATACCTTTTACTATACCTATGCTTATGCGTTTTTTACCACCTCCATTCCGGAGCATAAAATATCTCAGATTCATTGCAGACAAAGCTTGTTTCAAAAAATGGCCGATTGCTGCGATGTCATTATTCTATCCTATTCCGAAGGTAAAAAAAGACTGGTCGTTCCTAACATTAATGTCCATGAAGTTAATAAAATTTTTAATTCTTCGATTTACACCGAGGGAGAAAAATTGTTCGAACAAAGCGATTCAAAAGAAAGGACTGAGTAAAATGAAAAAGGCACTGATCGTAGTCGATTATCAAAATGATTTCGTCTGCGGCAGCCTTGCAAATCCATTTGCCGCCGCAATCGAAGAAAACATCTGCAATAAAATCAAACAATACCGGGAAGATCAAGAGGATATTATATTCACTTTTGATACACACAATGAAAATTATCTGGACACGCAGGAGGGCAGCATGCTGCCTGTTCCCCACTGCCTGAGATGCTCTGACGGATGGCAGCTATACGGAAAAACCGCTGTTTTGCTCCATGAAAATGACCGCTGTTTTGTAAAAGAAAGCTTTGGCTCTCCCGAATTATTTGACTTTTTACGTACCCGGAGCTATCAAAGCATAGAACTGGTTGGAGTCGTTTCCAATATTTGCGTCATATCCAATGCGATTCTGGCAAAAACCGCTCTGCCTGAAGTACCGATTATCATTGATGCTTCCTGCACTGCAAGCAATGACCCGGAACTTCATGAAAAAACAATGGACGTATTAGAAAGCATGCAGTTTCAAGTAATCAACAGGACAGCAAAATCATGATGAGAAAGAGTGAAAAAGATATGGTAAATCAAATAAATGATGCCTTACTTTGTGACTTTTACGAGCTGACAATGGGAAACGGCTATTATCAAAACGGCTTTTACCGAAAAAAGACTTATTTTGACGTCTTTTTTCGCAATGTTCCCGACAACGGCGGATTTGCAATCGCCGCAGGACTGGAACAGGTAATCGATTATATCGAAAATTTACATTTTACCCCTGAAGATATTGCTTTCCTGCGCTCAAAAAAAATCTTTGACGAAGGATTTTTAGACTACCTGCTTCAATTCCGTTTTACAGGCGATATTTATGCAGTTCCGGAAGGAACACCTATTTTTCCCGGCGAACCCATCTTAACCGTCGCGGCTCCGGCAATTGAAGCACAATTAGTGGAAACTTTTATGCTCCTCTCTCTGAATCATCAGTCTTTGATTGCTACAAAGGCGAATCGGATCGTACGCGCAGCTGCCGGACGACCGGTGCTGGAATTCGGTTCCCGACGCGCACAGGGTGCTGACGGCGCCATTCTCGGCGCACGTGCCGCTTACATCGGGGGCTGCGCAGGCACTGCCTGCACGGTATCGGATCAGATATACAACGTCCCTGCCGGCGGGACAATGGCACACTCCTGGGTGCAAATGTTCGACACGGAATACGACGCGTTCAAAACCTACTGCCAGTTATATCCGCACGATACCACCCTGCTGGTAGACACATACAGTGTTTTAAAAAGCGGTGTACCCAATGCCATTCGGGCATTCAAAGAGGTTCTTATCCCGCAGGGCATCACCAACTTCGGCATCCGCCTTGATTCGGGAGATATCACCTATCTGTCTAAAAAGGCCCGGAAAATGCTGGACGATGCCGGTCTGACCTCCTGTAAGATCGTTGCCTCGAATTCTCTTGACGAATACATTATCCGCGATTTGATTCAGCAAGGCGCCTGCATTGATACATTCGGGGTAGGCGAACGCTTAATCACTTCAAAAAGCGAGCCGGTATTCGGAGGCGTATATAAACTATGTGCTGTTTCGGATGATAATAAAATAATACCTAAAATAAAAATCAGTGAAAACACCTCCAAAATCACCAATCCGCACTTCAAAAAGCTATATCGGCTTTATGAAAATCAATCCGGAAAAGCGATCGCCGATTTAATCTGCGTCCATGATGAAAACATTGACAATACCGCACCATTAGAAATTTTTGACCCTGAAGCGACCTGGAAACGCAAAATCATTACCGATTTTACCGCAAAAGAGATGTTGGTTCCAATTTTCCAAAATGGCAAAAAAGTATATCAGTCCCCTGACATTAAGGATATCCAATCTTATTGCATGCGGCAGGTAGACTTGCTTTGGGATGAGGTCAAACGCTTTGAAAACCCTCATCGTTATTATGTTGACCTATCTCAAAAGCTATGGGATATCAAACATGAGTTACTGGAGAAAGAAAAAAGGTAAGCAAACATTTAACATGAAGTAAATCTCCACAAGCTGAAGCGCCCTCCGAAAAAATTCGGAGGGCGCTTTTTATAATAAAATTAATATTCACTTTTTCATCATATCATCCGTCTAAGTCAGCGCCGAAAAGATATCGTGATCTACTTTTCCCTTTTTCTGACGGGATGCCGAATCACCGTTTTTAGTTTTTCCGGGCTACATCTTCGCGCATCACTCAGATAAATTTCATGATGAAAACGCGTCTCGGAAATATCAATCTCATATCCCATGGCATGAGCATAATCCTCCATCGCCTTAACGGTTGCCGGCTCTTCATCATAAGGTCCGATATGCATGCATTGCACGCACATTCCTTCTGTGTACGAATAAAATTCCACCTTAGAAAAATCTGATTGCTTTTTCCGGGTTGCCTCCTCCACCGCCCAATCAAAATCTGTTTTGGTTACAAAGTCCGGTAAGCGAATCAGCGATATCCATTGATAATCTTCTTTGTGCGTATAATCAACTCCATCCACGCCGTCTTGCCACCAGAATCCTTCTAACGGCGGAACAACATAATCAAAAAAGCCCTCTATTTTATGGTTGCCCTTATTGCTCATCTTGATGGTAAAAGCAATAGCATAAAGCAATCCTAATGCCACTTTATATTCACCGTCTTCTTCATTTGGATTTCCTTTTCCGCGTACGGCAATAAAATTCATAGCCGGCACATCAATAAGTTCAGGCTTGTTCTTCGGCAAATAGAACTCTTTATATTCTTTTTTATAATCAAACTTTTCCATTTTTATCTTTCCCCTTTTTCGGCTTTACCGAAGGAAGTGCTTCACAAGTAGCCTGAACCAATTTGACCATTCGCTCCCGATCATCGATATCCGCCACCAGAAAATAATTCTTTGCACCGTTATATGGCGGTGCCTCCGGCAAACCCGGACAAATCCCACGGCCCGCCTCTGTTATTTTTACATAGAATTGATTATCACATATAAGCGCAAAGATTTTTCCGTCACAATACATTCCGTACTCCCCAAACATTTTTCGATAAGTGATACACCCTGCACCGCTTAATTGATCTGATATAAACTCCACAAATTCCAATCTGGATGCCATGAACAACCTCCTTTTGCTATATCTTTCAGAAATCCATTGAAACCGTCTGATTTCAGCCTGTAATCCCTGCTTTTCTTGAATACTTTCTTTGTCGTTTTGTCTCACCTTATGACGCAATATCCTTGCGCATATATTTTACAAAACCAATTACAATTGCCGCTGCTGCGTAAATCAAACCAAGCAAAAGCAATATTCCATTCAATGAGCCCTCCGAAACGATATCCGCAGGCTCTGAATAAGCAAACGGCGTAATATATTTTAAAAATCCAGCTAAATCACTGATATTGCAGATGAGATTTGCAAAATAAAGCATTGCCGCTGTTCCAAGTCCGATCCCGATACTGCCGCGCCGCAAAAAAGCGGACAGACCGAAGCAAATTGCGCCAATCTCCAACTGAAGCAAAAGATATGCCGTATGTATTAAACAAAATTCCTTCATCGGAATTTTTTCGCCGATAGCGATAATTGAAATACTGCTCAACAATGCAATGATTACATTCATGACAATAATCTGCACTGCAACGGAACAGAGCTTTTGCAGGACAATTGAGAAGCGGCTTACAGGGTGGGTCAGCAAAAATTCAGCCGTGTGCTCCTTTTCCTCTTTGGAAAGCATGGTAATACCAAGATATGCCGCAAAAAAACCGCCGCCGATGCCGAGAATATTTCCGCATTCCACACCATAGAAGCCAATCAGCGTACCAAAATTCAGCCGATCCATCCCAAACGCCTGTGTAAAGCCGCCCATATTAGCAAATATCTCAGAAACATCGTTCATCTCATTTTTCATTTCGGGAAACATCAGCACACAGATAACCAACATAAAAGCGATAGATCCTGCCCATATGCAAAAACCCTTGAGCCCGTGTTTCATCTCTTTAAAAAACACAGCCATTATTCTTCCCCCTTTGCATAATAGTGCAAAAATATCTCTTCTAATTCAGGTTCTACCACCGTCATGTCGGTCACAGGGAGTTTATCCAACTCTGTGATCAGTGTTTTCATATTTCCTTGATACAAAAAGCTCACCATATCATCAATAACCGTCACCGATTTTGCCAATATGGAATCCGGCAGTTGTGTGACTCCATGCAGGGTAATCCGTTTGGTATTTGACTTTGACAGATGTTCCATACTGTCTGTTACAACCAACCTTCCCTCACGGATAATTGCTGCACGAGTACAATTGCGCTGCACTTCCGACAACACGTGGGAAGAGAAAAATACCGTGGCACCGTCGCGGTTGCGTTCCCGAAGCAGATCAAAAAATTCCTTTTGTATCAACGGATCAAGACCGCTTGTCGGCTCATCTAAAATATACAAACGAGGCTTATGCTGCATGGCGCAAACAATTGCAACCTTTTTACGATTACCCAAAGATAATTCCTCAATTCGCTTTCCAGTATCAAGGGCGAGTCGCTCGCAAAGTTTTTTTGCCTCCGCCGCGCAATCCTTTTTTCGTATTTTGGCAGAAAAAGCAATCAATTCTCCCACCCGCATCCTGCCATAAAACATCGCTTCAGACGGCATGTATCCCACATCCGAAAGATATGCAGCTGCATGAGAAACCGGTTTTCCGAAAACTGCAGCGCTCCCCGATGTGAGAGTGATCAACCCCAAAAGCGTCCGAATCGTCGTAGATTTACCAGCTCCGTTCGGACCGATAAACCCAAAAAATTCTCCTTCCTCTATACTGAGATTCAAATCGACGATTCCTCTCGCTTTACTATAATTTTTAGTAAGATGGCTCATTTCAATAATCGGCATACTTTTCCCTCCTAAAAGGTCTTTTCTATTGTTCTATATTATATAACAAAAAGCTCCCTCTTGCAAATAAAATAATGATACACCGCTATAATATATAGTCGATCTGAATCTTATTCCTCAAATCGTTTGATTTTTTCTGCCGCTATTCTCTCATTGCAATACACATAATTAAATTCTCTGATAATTTCCATGTTTTCTATTTCAAAAGTAGCCAGTTTATCATTTTCTACTACCGATTGATAGGCGAAAGTAATACCAATGTTATCCGCAACAAAACGCTGTATTGCCGGGAAATCACTAATGGTCATAACTCGATTAAAGCATTTTATATCAAATCCATATTGCAAAATAACCTGCTCTATGATCTCCCGTGTACCGGAACCTTTTTCCCGTATAATTACAGTTTCCGCAAACATTTCTTCCAACTTAATTTTCTTTCCTGCAAAGCGATGTGATACTGCACAGATGCCCACAAATCGTTCTTTCCGAAACAATCGAAATCCATATTTGGATTTATCAAATCTTCCCTCAATGAGTGCAAAATCTAAGTTTCCCGTATCCATAGAAGTAAGCAATGCTTCTGTGTTATCTATAATCAGTTCCAAACGATTACTCGGCACACGCATAAAACGTTCTGCCATTGAATTGATCACAAACTCACCGATTGTCTTTGTCGCCCCAATTCGCAGTAAATAATCATTACTATGCTGAAATTTCTGTTTCAGCTCCCTTTCCTCCGCAAGAACCCTTTGGACATACTGTTCCAAAAGCTCAGCATCAGTTGTCCGAGAAAGTATTTTCCCTTCATATCGAAACAATTTTACCCCGTATTCTGCCTCCAAAAACTGTATATGCTGAGTAACTCCCGGTTGCGTCATGTTCAGTATTTCTGCTGTTTTTCTGTAATTCATTTCCCGATAAAGGGTATGAAAAGTATACATCCTGCGATCAAACATATTTCCCTCCGATAATTTTATATTATCAATTTATAATAAATAATAATTTTATTTTATCATTATTTAGTGCTATAATCAATACGTTTCAATAAAAAGTTATCCCGCCATTTCGCCGGCCACTGCTGACTGCGGAAAAAAGGGACTTCTTACTTACATTTATTATATACATTGGAGGGCAATAAAATGATTGCTTTAAAAGAACGCTGCTTAAATGCAGCCAAGCTATGTCCGGGTTTTATCCTTGCATTAGCGATTGCCGCGGTTGCAAAATGGATTGAAAGTCTTCTGCCGATCCATTTGATTGGAGCCTCAGTCATTGCATTGTTTATGGGAATGATACTGAATGTTTTTTTAAATAAATATCCTACATTAAAACCCGGATTGAAATTTACCTCAAAAAAGATATTAAAATTCGCAATTATACTGCTTGGTGCCTCGCTGAGTATCGGCACAATACTGCATGTCGGAAAACTGTCGCTGGTGGTAATGGTTTTTACTCTGCTAACCTGTTTCGGCGGAGGATATATTGTCGGGAAACTGCTTGGACTGAATTG
>CAUHFD010000075.1 GCA_959605275.1 uncultured Eubacteriales bacterium
GGGCGCAGTCATACT
The DNA here is from genome assembly GCA_959605275.1 of uncultured Eubacteriales bacterium. Taxonomy (GTDB): domain Bacteria; phylum Bacillota; class Clostridia; order Oscillospirales; family Ruminococcaceae; genus HGM13222. Next base: position 16 of record CAUHFD010000075.1, read on the forward strand.
GCTCCACTCCGTCTCGCCCGACAATGCAGCCGCCATAGAAACCCGCATCCGTCTATCTTCGCTGCATTTTCCAAATCAGCCGGCAGTCCGATAAAGAACTGACGAAAAATAAAAATAAACAAGCCACCACGTAACCCGTATCCTAAAAAAGTAGGAACCATTAACGGCAAATAGGTGTTCAGCCATCCCAAAGAAGAATAGGTCAAATATAACGGCAAAATAATGACCTGCGGCGGTATAATGATTGCCAAGACCACCAAAGTAAACCATAATTTCTTCAGTGGAAATTTAAATCTTGCAAATCCATAACCTACAAATGAACAGGATAGAATGTGTCCCACTGTACAAACAGTCGTAATCAATACTGAATTTAAAAAATGCGGAAGAAAATCCAAATTTTTATATGCAACCATATAATTCTGCCAATGTAATTCTGTCGGAATCCAATTCACACTGATATCATACAAATCAGATATGGATTTCAGTGATGTTACCATCATATAGATAAACGGAAATATAAACACATATGAAATAATAATCAGAAACAAATAGGTAAACACTTTAAAAAAATTAAAATGTTGACAGTATCCTTTTATTTGCTTTACCCAGCTTTTTACCATAAGCCCGCCTCCTTTCTTTTATAAGCTATCCAACTGTTTTTTTGATGATTCGACCCATAAAAGCAAAAACAACAGCGAGCAAAACTGCAATAAAGCTGAAATAAATCCAACTCAATGCTGAAGCATAAGTGATTTGATTCTTTTTAAAGGCGGTATCTATAAAATAATTAACCATCGGATTACTGGAATCGTTAAACATATCAATAATGGTATAAACCATATTTAAGAAAATAATCGGAGTCATCATTGGCAAAGTAATTTTCCAAAAGATTTCCCATTCTGTTGCAGAATCACAACGCGCAGATTCATATAAAGAAGGAGATATTCCTTGCAAGCCAGTCAGAAAAATAACAATTTGGACTCCACATCTCCATAAAATGACGGTGATCCGACTCAAAAAGCCTTCCAAAACTTTCACAACAGATCCGCCAACCATGCTTTCCAACTGCGCAGGCAACAATATTTCTCGTGCTCTGGAAACAGCCATCTGGTCAAGCCCCAAATCAAGTAGTTGTTGCAGAACATACCCTGTTCCCAATAAAAACGGAAGAAAGAATATAACACGGAAAAGACCTTTACATTTAATCTTTTTATTGATCATAATGGCAATAATCAAGGAAAAAACCAAAATCAACGGTGTTTGTATCAATGTGTCTTGAATTACCTCTAAAAAGATAGGAACGAATTCAATATCCCCCACAAACGCATTTATATAATGCGAAAAACCTGTATACTGCAAGCCATCCATGCCAACCCTACTTGTCATATTGCTGAAGCTCAGTTGGATAGAACGAACTAACGGAGAAAGGAAAAGAAGAAAGAAACCAATAATAAACGGACTGATAAACACATAACCTTGAAGTTTATGCCGCGTTTCAGAAGATATTTTTCTCATTTTCTTACTTTTCCTCCAATCTGACATAATCCATGGCCGGAACCGAAACTCCGTTTATAACTGCCGGCTCCTCCCGGTAATTAAACAGGAGTTGGACACCATTATCATAATTGACCTGATAAATATTCTCTGCCACTTGTTTATGTTCAGTCATATATGCCGTATAACAATCCCCGATAGCTGACTGAAAGCGTTGATATGTTTTAGGTACTTCATCTTCATAATCGGTAAAACAGGAAGAAAACAAAGTATTATATTGGGTTTCTTTTAGAGAGCTGGCGCTTTCTTCTGTTAACTTATAATATGGAATATAGCCGTATTCTATCATCTTTAAAATCTGTGCTGTTTTATCATCCATGAGATTAATAGGTTCTGCACTATATGCCATATTCCCATGCACAATCATCTGAAAAAAAGGTACAGCTTCGTCTGCTATGGTAAAACCGGAATCTTGGCTGGGAATATCATACAGCCGCCCGGCTTGATTTAGTAGGAACAGATTGCCGCCATATACACCCGCATTTCCATATTGTTGTTTACTTTCCGACAGCATATTATTCCAAATATCTGCTGTATGATAACGAAGTATCCTGCCCGATGTTTGATAATCCGCATTCAGTGTTTTCCCGAAGCCTTCAAAACTAAGACCGGAAACATAGGAAAGATTGTTTCCAAACAATCGTGACAGACGCTCTGCTGCAACGACGGGACTGAACAAATATTTTAAACCTGTTTTATCCTCAATCACTGTTTGTCCCTGATTACGAAGCAGGTCTTTTTTCGAAGAATATCCGCCGGATTCCTTGGAAACATCAAGATAATTCACATTTAGGAATAACTCTCCTCCGTTTTCAGACACATATTTCCCAAGTTGTTTTAAACTGCTTTTACCGCCTGCTTTAAAATTGACACCGCTTTTCATAGGATAAACGCCATAACCGCCTTGACTCCATCCTTCCAATGTGACTTGAGCCGTAGATACACCGCCTTTTTGCAAACTCTCAAGCATATTGCGGCAATCTTCAAAAGAAGACATTAAAACAAATTCCGAAAACAGGCTGTCTTTTTTTGTGCCGATGAAAAAGTCCATACCTAACGGCAGATCAGCATTTTGGTCCAGATTTCTCTTAAGTTGACCGGTTTTCAAAAAATAGGAACGGCAAGCATTAGCCATATCACTGTAATTTCCTTCTCCATCTAAGAACAAATATCTGATTTCCCGATCATACAGCAGTGGATCATTATCGATCCTAATAAAGTCCGCATCTGTTTTTACGCCGCTATCCATTGTTGTGATTTTGGTATCATAGGTACGTCGGTAAATAAACTCCGGATAAATCCGATTTAATTTTACTGCCATCGCACTGGTATATAAGTTAATACTCGCATCCTGTGCCCCTTGAGAAATTACTGCCGCGAAGCCTGCACCTCCCTTTTTTACCCCGAAAACCGGTAAAAAGAATTGACCGTTTTCGGATATCTGAAAATCATCTTGCGACAGATAATCATTTTCATCGCCGTATATAGTCCATTTGTATTGCTTCGTTGCCAATTTTTTACGATCAAGTTTGGAAAATTCAACAACAGCGCCGCTCCCGTCCGGATAAAGATAATATCCTTCTTCTTGGTTAGATGCAGCTCCAAAAAATTGCATGACCTCTACCGACATTAAAATTGCCTTTCCGTACTCTTCAATATCTGCAGCCGGCACTCGAACCACCAATTGATTTTCTTCTAAAAAAATTTCCAAAGAAAGTTTTATTTTAATTTCTGTAAAATCATAATAAAATTTAATACCGTTTTTTAATCGGTAGCAAGTAGTTTCTGCAGACATCGCAGGATTTGCATTCGCAATTTGTACATTTTGGGGCGTTTTGGAGTAGTTGATTGTCAACATAGATTCCGCTGTTGTCTTCCAAAGTTTGTTCAAGTTTTGCCCTTCAAGTTCTTCTTCGTTCAATACGGTGCTCCAGCTTGCTTGTGTACTTTTATCCTCCAACTTTAATCCGCTGCCGGCAATAGATAATTTTATTCTGTCAGTTTCACCGATAACAATACCATTATCCAACTGCTGCAATTTTCCTTCTGTTTCCAAAGGAGCAGATTCCGGAAACAGATAGGCTCCGGAAGTGCTTTTTCCGCAAGAGCTGAACACAAAAACAACCAAGAGAAGAACGACAGTGAAACGTGCCGGATATTTTATCGCTTCATTAAAAAATTTGCTTTTCAAGCTCTAAACTCCTCTCTTCATTGCATATCCTAATTCAGTAAATACATTTTTTATGAAGTCAATAAACTGACCGCCAAATGCAATTAACAGAATAATGATAATCCAAATCAATACAACGGTACAGATAGTAATTAAAGTTACAAGCAGCGTCTTACCAAAGGTATAATCATTACTGTTCTTTAAACACCTCAACATTAAAATAACAATCCATATCCACATAATGCCCGTCATAACTGAATAAAGCGCCGCCTCATTTGAGCAAAGAATATTGGAAACTAATGCAATCGGTATAGACAACAGAATATAAGGTACCATTGACATCGAACACAATGTAAGAATTTCACCGAATTTTGCTTCGCCGCTAAATATCGCCGTTACCGCATATTGTGCAATAGCCCACGTCAACAGCGGAATTAGAAGAATGCCGCACTCCAAAATTAAGTTAGTATTCTTGGCATCGGTTGTAACAAGCGGATAGTGTGTTAAAAACACTGTACCAATACGTGTCAGCGCAACCAACAGAAAAATCGATGCAACAGAAAGCCAGTTTCTTCGAGTACGATGGCGTTTCACCAGATAGGTGGTTTCCACCGGATCAAACAGCATACAAACTCCTAACGGTAGAAAATAAAACAGATTATTATGATTTACGCAATCCTTCTGATAGCAAAGCATAATATGATCAGATACCTTTTTCAAACCTTTATACGCAAAAACAACCCCAACCAAAATCGCAACACAACACAACAAAACCACAAAAAAATATTCACGAAATATTTCATGGCGGTACTTACTAAAAGCGGTTGAATATCCGCTTTTATCGTTTGCCAGCTTATAGCTTGCCATCGCCTCAACATAGTCCTGATTTTTGACCTGAATTCGTCCGATCCCTTCATAAGCCATCTCATAGCTCGCATCAGTATCTAATACTTTCCGGAACATTGTTTCTGATTCGTTATAATCGCCTGCTCCGTATACAGCAATAGCAGCATGAATATCTTTGATAAAAGCGGTCGGATAATAAACGGTTATCGTCCCCAGCTGCGAATCCAATATATATACATTACCTTTGCTGTCAGTGTCTATGGCACATGGCACACTGAATTGTCCTTTCATATTACCTATGCCGTTTCCAAACACACAAATTAAATTGCCGTTTTTATCATATTGATAAAGCTTTCCCATACGTTGATCAATAGCGGTAACTATAGAATTTTTATCTGCGGTAATATCTGCAAAATATGGGCTGGTCTGATTTCCTTCCTCATCAGTGGAATATTCACCGTAAAAAATATTCGGGAACATATTGGAACCGGTCATGTCAAATTTCATAATCTGCCCCATCGCTTCATCGGTTGTAGTAGCGTATAACATCCCATCTTTTGCAAGCGTAAAACTCAAATATGGCGGAGGTTCTTTGGTAAGCAACGATTCTTTCTGTTTTTTAGAAGCAAACATCCGAATCAGCATTGTTTCAATAGAAAAACCTAATTTGGTTGCTCCGATATAACCTTTAAAACTATTTTGTTCATCGATTTTCATCAATGATTTTTCTTTGATCGTATACAAATATCCGGTATCTGTCACTGCAACACGGCGAGGGGTGAAAATAAAATTTTCATCCAACACACTAGAAGACGGCGTTCCGTATTCTTTCAGTAATGTCCCGTCCGGTGATATATTCAATATCCGTTTGTTTCCGGTATCTCCAATAAATAAATTGCCGTTTTTATCGGTTGTGATACCACTCGGCTCATTTAAAGTGTAGCCTTCCTCATCCTGTGGATCTACAACATACAGCAAACTGCCATCCGAATTGAGAACAACAATTCGATTATTACCTGTATCCGCAACGTAAATTCTGTCCTCATTGTCAATATAAATATCTTGAGGAGAATTTAAAAATCCTGCGCTACCCATTGAAGCATATGTAGTGCCATAATCATATGTTTTTGAGATTGGAATACGTCGCCCGCCATCAGTCAAATAATCCACTGACGCTGATACCGGAATTTGAACAACAAGGAGCATACTGACCAGTGCTACGATAAATATTTTTTTCCAGTGCTTCAATTTCAGCCTCCTCCTTTACGATTTGATGCCGGTATATGCCATCGTTTCCATGACCTGTTTCTGCATCAGCAAAAAGATTAAAACCGGCAACAATACCAAGATGAAAGATGCGGCCGCTACCGCTCCTGCACGTCCAATGGATGTTGTGGCGGCACCTCCTGCAATTGTCTGCAACGCTAACGGCAGAGTTTTCATATTATCACTAGAGGTGTAAATTAACGCCGAGAAATAATCGTTCCAGGTAGAAATAAAGGAATACATAATCAGCGTCGCCCAAGCAGGTCGAATGGTAGGCATTACAATCTTAAAAAACACCGTTGATTCCTTTGCACCGTCCAATCGGGCGGATTCCAAAAAAGAATCCGGAACCTGCCCCATAAATTGTTGAATCAAAAAGAAGTTAAACGCAACTGCCACCTTTGGCAAAATCAATGCCCAATATGTATTTTGCATATGGAGTTGGTTTACCATTAAAAAAATGGGGATCGTTGTAATCTGCGGTACAAACATTAAAGACGCCACGACGATATTACTGATGACAGCCGCGCCCGGAGGTGCATGCTTCACCAATCCATATGCGCCCAAGCAAGACACCATTACCGTTAAAAAAACCGTTCCTGCAGCAACAAACAAGCTATTAAATACATAACGGGTAAATGGCACTTCCGAGCCATTTAACGAAGCAAACAAATCAAAAAAATTATTTAAAGTAGGGTGTCTGACAATAAATTCCGGCGGGAACTTAAAAAGTTCATCCATCGGTTTAAAGGCAGTTGATATCACATAAATCAGCGGAAGAGCCATGATCAGCACAAACATGATCATCAGTAAATGAACTACAATACGGCTGACTGTTCCGCGTTTTATCAATCTTCTGCCATTTTTTGAAATCTGCATAACGGCAATTTCCTTTCAACTCAACACAATTCAATGATATTGCTAAGAATTTTCTCGGCGCATTTGCAGTTCTCGATTAATATCTAACACCGCTTCTTCCAGAGAATCCCTCGCGTCCATTTTGCTTAGCACCGAACGATTCCATGCGTTGGTGATATGTCTCGATGTGTAATATCCACCGAGAACAATCGGCATTTCTTTCGCCCACTTAAAGCTTTCATTTATAACTTTTTTTTCGGTATCACTCCATGGCATCTCAAAAAAAGCATTCACGTTAGCGCTATTCCAACGTGATTCTGTTCCCACGATTGCTTCAAGGCTTTTACCATACTGCACCTGTGTATTTTCCTGTGTCCACCATTCCAGAAATTCAACTGCTTCTTCCTTATGTTCGGAAGAACGGAATATCATCGCCGCCGTATCAGCATATCCGCCGGATGAGCGATTCACAACGCCGTTTCTGAGATGACCGGGCATAGGTGCCATGCCAATACGTCCTACCAACTCCGGAGCCGCAACCACCATGGTCATATATTCTGCATACCCGCCGATTCCCATCGGCATACTGCCTGTGCGAAATCGATTATAGAAGTTTGCCGTAATCGGGACTCCTTGTGTCGTAAACAATTCTGTCCATTCCTTAAACGCTTCATATGCTTCCGGTGTATCCAAAGCAGAATATTTGCCGTCATCTGTGTAAAAATTCCCTCCATGTTGGAATAAAAAAGTGGTATAATCACCGGAAGAACAATAGAATTCTAAATTGTTTTGATATAAAGCCGGCAAAACATGATTATAAATATCATCCCATGTATCCGGTATCATAATTCCAAGCTTTTGGATAATATCTTTACGATATAAAAGTGCTTTAAAGTTCATTGTTTCCGGGACAGCATAGTAATTACCGCTATATTCAAACGGTGTCATAACACCTTCCAAAAAACGATTTTTCATTGTTTCAAACTGCTGATAATCAGACAAGGGTTCCAAAACACCGCGTATTGCGAATTCAACGGGAGTATTTGCAGCTACACCCATCGCAATATCCGGTTCTCGATCTGCCGCCACTGCTAAAAGCAACGTATTAATACCTCCTGTTGCAAGTTGCCCGGCAGGAATTACATTGATATTTAACGCAATCTTTGTATTGGTAGTAAAGTCATCTTCTGCAAGTTCTTTCAAACATTGTCCCCACTCTTTTCCACGACCAACCCAAACGTTTAAAACAGTGTCTACAGTTCCATTGGCAGTGGTATCTACCGCATTATAATCACGAATAAAAGAGCGAATGAAGTTTTTGGCAGTAATGACGATAATATCCCATGGTGATGATTTGGTGTTTTTGATCTCCGTTTGTGGTGAACTAAACATAAAACGATCCATACCAAGTGGCTGAACCTGAAGTTCTGTGTACCAACTTCCCAAAGTTTCCAACGCATTTTCAATGTCAGATAATTTTCTGGCGATCAAATCCGGCTCATCGAACATGATTTTAAATTCTTCCGCCACTTGAGCAAAAGCATTTGCAGCAGGCGGGCGTTTTTTTGACATAGATGCTATTTGCTCTGCTTTTTGCGATACGCTTTGGTATACATGATTGATATCCAGTAATAAATTCGGAATTTTTTGCTCGAGCCGATATTCATAGTTGGGATCCGGATCGTTTCCGGTAATCATCTTTATATTCAGAAGCATATCCGAAACGATCTGCATATCCTCTTTCACAGATTGAATCATTTCACTGATTTGACTCAGTTTTACCGTCATGGTTAAAGTATGAGAACCTTTTTGCAGATAAAACAGATACGGATTACCATCTTTATCCGCAAGTGTTTCCGTCTGCCAGTTACGATCATAGTTAAAAGTATACTGTAACAGCTCGGAAAACGGCACTTCACCATCTATCTCAATTTTCCGAAACACCGGCAGACCATCACCCCATGCCTGCTTAACCCGCATACTGATTTTATACAGACCGGACTCCGGCACATCAATATTCCATGTGATCTGTCCGTTACCTTCCTTCCACAAAAGACCGTTTAAGGTATTCATCACAATGACATCATCATTTCGCGGTGTACAGGTGGGATCAGAATCGTTTTGCATCCTGATAATAGGGGTGCTTTTATAGGCAATATTGCTTTCTGCTTCCACGGTAAAATCCTGCGTTGCTTCCTGGTATCCGTTTTTTTGATAATCACGAAATACTTCTGCATAAGAGGGTACTGTTTCGGCTGAGCACACCCGAATTTCTGACAGCACAAGATCTCTGGCTGCATAATTCATACGAAAAGTATGAGTGCCTGCTTCAAAATAAAATTGATACGGCATATCATACATTCCGAGGCTATCACAAAGTTTCAATATTCTCCAATCCGAAACAGCTTTTTGTGAAGGACTGATTTCATCACCGAAAGCATTCTTGGATGGTTTGTTTTTATCGGTAAACATCTGGTAAAAGGTAAGTGTTTCCGCTTCTTCAAAAGGAGATTGTCCATCTATTTCAAAACTGCGTACCGGATGTGCAGTTGTTTTATCCGAAAGCCAATATTCTACTTCAATTTGATATAACCCTGATTCTGAAATATCAAAACTCCATTCAATCCACTGTGGTTGATTACCGATCCACTCTAAGACATGATCTTTACCGGCTGCACTTACATCTTTCAATGTACTGTTTCCATCTGTCTTTCCCTCAAGCGCCGGAATAACAATGTCGTCTGCTTTTGCAGCAACATAATTTTTGTCAGAATACTCTTTTTGTACCTTTTGGTAACTGTTTTTGTTTTCGGAAGCGGTTGTGTTGTCTGCTGTATAAGATGTCTGCTCCGAAGCAGATGCAGCTAAAGCTGGGGAAGCAGAGGTTATAATGCCGGCCATCAAAGTCAAGCAAAGCCCCAGACTAATAAAACAATATTTTTTCATATACCCCATCCTTTATACAGATAACAACTGGTTTGGTATCTGCCCAAATCAGTTGATTTGAGCAGATACTGCCAATTGGTTATTTTTTCTTCTTTTTAATCACAAAATAGACTGCAACACCTACTCCTGCTACTACAACGACTGCCGCAATAATACCTGCAATCAGCCCAACACTTCCTTTGTTGGCAGAAGAATCAGAGGATAGATTTGCAATTGTTTCGTCTGTCTCTGCCATAGAACTTTCTTTATGGTTGGAAATAATCTCCTCTTGAGATGAATTGTCAGTCGTTTCACTGACTGCAGAGTTTACTTCCGTAGCGCTTGAAGTTTGGGAAGTTCCAGAAGAAGCTGGTGCTGAGGATGATGTCGACGGATTCTTGGCGTTAGAGGATGTTTGAGTGGACTCGGCAGGCTTGCTGTTATCTTCGACCGCCGGAGGAGTATAAGATTTTAGCTGTACTACACCCGGAACGCCGCTGGTAAAGAACGACAACGTGATCTTACCGCTGCCCAAAAGTCGGGTCATATCGTCATCAAAACCTTTATAACGAGTTTTGACCATATCAACTCCGTTGAGCTTCAATTCCCATTTGGAACCGTTCTTCTTCATGGAGAAAGTAACCCAGTCTCCATAACCAAATGCATAATCTTCTTTCGGCGGCTTGTTAGTATCATCATACAAACTGCCCTCATGTAGTTGCTTAATAACCGCCGCATCCCATTCCAGTACTTTTTCCTCTACCACTCTTGAAACATATCCGTCTCCCGTACGGAAAACAATTGTTGACAAGCCTGTTCCGCCACCTAACAAATTATATCCGTCACTGGTTATATTGAAGCCAAGCCAATCAAATTCCGGATCAGTATCGACATCTATTCGAAACTGGAAAGATAAATCTGTCGCAGACGGAACATAGCTCCAGCACAGACTGCCGGCATCTGGCAAATCCATAGTTACTACACCGTTGCTATATGTAGATGTTCCCGGCTTTTTAGCACTGCCCTCTATGGCGTTTACACCGTTAAATTTTCTGGTAAATGAGGTTGCGGAAACGGACATCACTTGTGCGCTAAGCATTACCGCAGCCAACGCGAATGCTGCTAATTTCCCCCATTTTTTCATTGATTTCACTCCTTTGTATCTGAAACGATTATGCACTTTACTTCAAACCGTTGTATGATATGAGTAATCTGATCTTCTCAAAACACAACTTGTCATATCTATCAATTTTCATGACAGCTCATATCTTCTGTGCGCTATTGCTTCATGGATGCATTGACCTCTTGGGTGATCTGTGTTCCGCCCAAACGTTTCCACTCGGCAACAAAGGTATCGAAATAGTCGATTGGCTTTTGACCGGTTATAATTGCTTTAAAAGTTTCCTCTTCGAAATTGAGCAATTCACCTTTTTTCTCTTTCATTGTTGCAGTGCTTGGTTTCGCCCATGCATCGCGAATATAATTTTCGGGTTTAACGTAATTTTCATATACTGTTTTTAATGCAGAATCTTTTCCGAATATAGCATGCATTGCCCAATCCATCTTATCTGTCGATCCATTTTCATAAGCAAGCCCTTTTTGATAGTTAGATAAATCTGTTCCGGTCAGTTGATCCGTTGTACCATTCTTCTCTGCTTCTCGAATTTTCAGATAGCTTTGCGTATTTCCCATAGCCGGATGAATGGTCGGCCACATATAATGCCATATGGTAATATTATTTTCA
>CAUHFD010000076.1 GCA_959605275.1 uncultured Eubacteriales bacterium
CCGCATCGCGCCCAAAATAATTATAAGAATCAGTGCTGACAACGGCATCGAAAAATTCCTGATCAAAAGGCAAAGCAGTGGCATCAGCCTTTACAGGAACGATCTGATCATCGGTTAATCCCATTTCCAAAAAAAACTTTCGATTGTCCTCCGGGTTGCTCCAAAGATCAGCAGCATATACCTTAAAGCCATATTCTTTGGCAAGAAACACAGAAGTCAATCCCTGTCCGCTGCCAAGGTCGCAAACCACAGAGCCTCGCGGAATTTTACCATCGGCAAGCAATTCCTCCTCCAACTTAATCGGATTCGGTCCCATAATCTTTGCCATAAGTTCGGGTGTATTATATTTTTGACTGAGCAGATAATTCATATCGGTTTCTCCTTACCTCTTACGATCGATTTTATTTAAATTGTTTTTTAACAATGCAGTTACCGCTTTGGCAATACCGTTCACAGTTTTTGAATCTCCTCCGCCGCTTGTTCCGCATTGATCTGCGACACATCAATTTTGATGGTGTTCAGCTGCTCATAAAGCGGAAGTCTTGCAATGCTTCTTTCTGCCATGCGGTCAGTTCGGTCAATATCCGCTTCTATACGTCGCCTTAAACTTTCCGCATCTGTAACCAGTGAAATGCACTTCACTTTGCAATTAGACGTATCGATCCGTGACAGAATATGGTCTATGATTGACTGTTCATGCATCACCCAGCAAAAAATGATATTTTGATACGCGGAACAATGGATAAAGTTATTTAACAAAAAGCAGATGTTACTCATCACCATGACTTTTGTTTCTTCGGTCACTTGAAAAGGACTGGCGTCCCAGCACCAGTCACCGTCGAGAAACACAGCCTGATTCAAACGAGATTTAAGCAACTGGCAGGTAGTCGTTTTTCCAATGCCCATTGTGCCGCCGATCAAATATAATGTTTTCATCACTGTTCCACCTTATACATGTCGTTAAGATCGTTACCCTGTCTTCAAAATAAAACTTTATGGTCAACTATCCGGTTTCTTATTCTGATTTGTTATGACAGCAGCTTGGCATAATGTGCTGTACTTCCGGTATTGGAGGTATAAACAATCGCTTTTGTCCTTATCATTTTATTTTCTGCCTTTCTATTTTTTTTGATTTAGGCGAGTTACAAAGCTGTCGATATATTTATCGATCATCTCAACGACTTTCGATTTATCCTCGGCAGCGTCATAAACACTATATAAAAGGAAAAACGGACCGTAAAATGCAAGCGCCGCTTGTATTGCTTCTGATTTTGAATCGGTAAATTCCATAAGAATATCAGTCATATACATGAGAGGACCGTTTGCGAGATACTGCTGATAAAGCTGTGCCATTTCCGGATTGCGATACTGTTCCAAAGTCAGCATTTTACGAAAATTTGAGGCAAACGCTTCTTCCGTCCAATAACGAAACTGTGCCTTAGAGTAAGTTCTGATTTTCTGCGGAGAGGTATGCTGATAGGCTTCCGCAATCTCATCCATCGTCCCTTCAGGCATTTCGTATTCTTCGGCTCTGTCATAGTCCGTTTGATTCATGCGCTCGATAATGCTGTCAAAAATATCACGTTTATTTTTGTAGTGCTTATACAACGCACCTTTAGTCATACCGAGTGCTCCGGCAATCATACTGACTGAAACAGCCTCATAGCCGTGCTTTGCAAACAAATTAAGTGCAGTAAGTAAAATATTTTCTTTCGTATCGGACATGTTACTGCCTCCATGATAGTGAACGCTCGTTTACATTTATTATAGTAAACGAGCGTTCACTTGTCAAGTCTATTACACAAAATCTATAAATTTTCTTTTTTGGATACCGTATCGGCATCCAAAAAACAGCGTGAAAGGCATTTCTGCCTTTCACGCTGTTTACGGTGTTTCCTCAAATATTCATATTAGCTGTTTTTCTTTGCTAAATCAGCGATTGCATCCTTGCGGGACAGGTTAATTCTCCCTTGACTGTCGATTTCAAGTACTTTTACAAGCAGCTCATCGCCGACAGAAACAACATCTTCTACCTTTTCGACCCGTTTGTCATCCAGCTTGGAAATATGGACCAAGCCTTCTTTGCCGGGAGCAATCTCCACAAACGCACCAAAGTTCATCAATCTGGTGACTTTGCCCTTATAAATCGCACCGACCTCCGGATCATTCACAATGGTATTAATGATAGACAGAGCTCTTTCGGTATTTTCGCGGTTGACGCCTAAAATTGACACAGCACCGTCATCGTTAATATCGATTTTTACATCGCAATCGGCACAAATTTTCTGAATGACTTTTCCGCCGGTTCCGATTACTTCTCTGATTTTATCAACCGGAATCTTTGTAGAAGCCATTTTCGGTGCATACTCTCCGACAGAATCTCTGACAGCAGGAATTGCCTTGAGCATGATCTCATCCAAAATATAATTACGCGCTTTATGTGTTTTTTCAAATGCTTCTTTAATAATATCCAGCGTCAAACCGTCAATTTTAATATCGACCTGGATTGCGGTAATACCTTTATGGGTACCTCCCACTTTAAAGTCCATATCACCATAGAAATCTTCCAGTCCCTGGATATCTACCATGGTCATCCATCTGTCGCCCTCGGTGATCAAACCGCAGGAAATACCGGCTACCGGCGCTTTAATCGGCACTCCGGCATCCATCAACGCCAAAGTAGAACCGCAGATAGAGCCCTGAGAAGTAGAACCGTTTGAGGACAGCACTTCCGATACGACACGGATGGCATACGGGAAATCTTCTACCGACGGCAATACCGGAACCAAAGCTTTCTCCGCCAAAGCACCATGACCGATCTCCCGGCGTCCGGGACCTCTGCTGGGCTTGGTTTCACCGACAGAATAGGACGGGAAATTATAATGATGCATATAACGCTTTTCGTCTTCCTCATCAATACCGTCAATGATCTGGGAATCTCTCATCGGTCCCAAAGTAGCAATACTCAACACCTGCGTCTGACCTCTGGTAAACAATCCGGAACCATGAACTCTCGGCACAACCGCAACTTCGGCAGCCAGCGGGCGGATTTCATTCATGCCGCGTCCGTCTACCCGTTTATTTTCATCCAACAGCCATCTGCGGACAATATACTTTTGTACCAAATAGATGCATTCATCAATCGTACCGGCATCCTCCGGATATAACTCTTCGAATTTTTCATGAATTTCCGCTACAATCGGAGCCAAACGCTCTTCCCGAACATTTTTGTCATCGGTATCAAGCGCAACTTTAATTCTGTCGGCAGCAAATTCCTTAATCGCTTCAAATAATTCCGGATTTACTTTCTTGGATTCAAATACAATTTTTTCTTTTCCGATTTGTTGCTGAACGTCGCGGATAAATGCAACGATCTTTTTAATTTCTTCATGTCCGGCTGCGATAGCGTCTAACATTCTTTCATCGGAAACTTCGTTCGCACCGGCTTCAATCATGACAATTTTTTCTTCCGTACCGGCGACAGTCAAAGTAAGATCGCTCTTATTGCGCTGTTCCAAATTCGGATTGATTACAATTTCATCATCTACCAAGCCAACATTAACGCCGCCGATCGGACCGTTCCACGGAATGTCAGAGATAGAAAGCGCCACCGAGGTTGCGATTAATCCGGTAATTTCCGGCTGATTATCCATATCGGTAGAAAGAACAGTCATCACTACCGAAACATCATTTCTCATATCTTTCGGAAACAACGGACGAATCGGACGGTCAACCATCCGAGAAGTCAAAATAGAGCGTTCAGAAGGTCTTCCTTCCCTTTTCAAAAAAGAACCGGGAATTTTACCGACTGCATACAGCCGTTCCTCATAGTCTACCGAAAGCGGGAAAAAGTCGATTCCTTCGCGCGGTTTTGCGGACATCGTCACGTTTGCCATAACGACAGTATCGCCATAGCGCACCCAGCAGGAGCCGTTAGAAAGCATACAGGTTTTGCCTGTTTCTACAATCAGTTCTCTGCCGGCAAATTGCGTTTTAAAAGTTCTGTGGTTTTCAAACATCGTTTACAAGCCTCCATCATTTTATTCGGACAGCTTGTTTAGCAAAATTACTATGCTCTGTTTTAGTCAAAGCACACTAATTTATGCTAAACATGGACTCTGTAAAAAGAACCCATATACGAGCCGTCCGTATTTTTTTACACACAATAAAATATGATTTCCGAATCGTGTGAACATTCAGGAAATACCAAAAAGGCAGATGGAAATCCCACCTGCCTTATCAGCCAGTTACTTACGAATACCCAATTTAGCGATAATTGCACGGTAACGTTCAATATCCTTCTTCATCAGGTAATTAAGAAGATTACGACGGCGACCGACCATTTTCAGCAAACCTCTGCGAGAATGATGATCATTTTTGTGAACCTTCAAATGTTCGGTCAAATCATTGATTCTTTTGGTCAGAATCGCAATCTGAACTTCCGGAGATCCGGTGTCGTTTTCATGGGTACGGTTAGCATCAATAACCGCAGTTTTTTCTTCTTTCAACAACATATCTTTCACCTCTTTTAATATTCAGCCGACAGCATAGCAAGGGGAAGGCAAAACTCCCGGGCAAGCAAAAAATTACTGCCTTTCGGGCTTACACCCACAAGCCATGGTGCGGACAACTATGTTAGTATATCATAAATTTATTATTTTGTAAATAGTTTGAGGAAAAATTACTCAAATTTGATAAATTGTTCCATGATCGTATCGCCCTGTTCAATAAAGACACCGGTTTTTTCCGCATTTTCCTCATCAAACAACGAAACCGGATGTGCGGCAACGCCGTTTTTATGATACATCAAAAACGGAACCGGATCAGAAACATGTGTTCTGAGCGCAATCGGTGTGGCATGGTCCGGCAATATCATCACTTTATAGTCATCATATTGTTCCAGATTCTTTAAAACCGGACCGATGATCTTTTCATCTATGATTTCCAGCGATTTGACTTTATTTTGAAGTTCATTGCGATGACCGCATTCATCAGGAGCCTCCAGATGAATATAAACAAAATCACAGCCGTTTTTCAAAGCATCCATTGCGGCGTTCGCTTTATTGTCAAAATTGGTATCCAAATAGCCGGTAGCGCCCTCTACTTCCAGAACCTCCATTCCGGCAAGCTTGCCGATTCCTTTAATTAAGTCTACTGCCGAAACCACCGCTCCGTGCAGTCCGAACTTTTCCTGAAAACCGGTAAGCGGTTTTTTTCTGCCCTCTCCCCAGAACCAAACGGCATTTGCAGGGCGCAGACCTCGTGCGATTCTAGCTTGATTCACAGGATGATCTTTTAATAAATTATACCCCTGTTTCATCATTTCATACAGTTTTTGCGCATTGGGATGATTTGGGATGTAATCCTTGATTTTTCTGCCGGTGATGTCATGCGGAGGAGTCAAGGTTCCCACCTCGGTTGTTCCGTTATGCCATACCAGGCAATGACGATAGCTGACTCCCGGATACAGACTAAATTCCTCATTATTGAAATGCTCCGCCAAATATTGAATCAATACTTCTGCTTCCTGAGTGGAAATGTCATCCGCGCAATAATCTAAAATAGTTTTATCCTCGTAATTTTCTTCTTCAGACAAAGTGACCAGATTACACCGCATCGTCACATCGCTTTCTTTTAGATCAATCCCGATACTTGCAGCTTCTAACGGAGAACGTCCGGCATAATATTTCGCCGGTGCATAGCCGATCACCGATAAATTCGCGACGTCGCTACCCGGCTTAAATCCGTCTCCGACCGTTTTTACCATACCGACATTTCCGTGTGCAGCCAACCAATTCATGTTCGGCTTATTCGCAACAGTCATCGGCGTTTTTCCACCAAGCTCCTCTAATTTATAATCCGCCATACCGTCACATAATATTACTACGTATTTCATCTGTCTGATAGTCCTTTCCCTTCTGTTCTTATTTCTTTTGCAAACCAAACATCTTTTGCTTCAAATGTTCTGCCCTGCAAATAATTTAAAATTCCTCCATCAGATTTAAAATCAAATTTCACCTTATAGGAATAAAGCGCATGATATTTACTCTTTTCTTTTGCTCCGTACTTTACGTCTCCAACCAGCGGAAATCCAATATATGCCATCTGTGCTCTGATTTGATGTGTTCTTCCGGTTTTCAGTTCAACCTCTGCCAAACTGTGTTTTCCATCTGAAGAAATCACTCGATATAAGGTAACTATTTCTTTATACCCTTCCAAATACCGTTCGCTGACAGACACCTTATTGGAGGATGCATCCTTTTTCAAATAACAGTGTAACTCTGCTGACCGTGGTATTACCGTTCCCTCGGTCAAGCATAGATAATACTTTTGAATCTCTCTTTGCTTTATCTTTTCATTGATAATTCGCAGGCTTTCCGCGTTTTTAGCAGCAATCACAATACCTCCGGTGTTTCGGTCAATCCGATTGCAAAGCGCAGGGGAAAAAGAAAGCTCTCCGGCGGGGCAATATTCCCCTTTTTCATACAGATAATGCTTGATTCGATTGATCAGGCTGTCTGCAAGCTGTCGATTGTCCTCATGAACTACCAATCCGGGAGGTTTATCAATCAGTAAAATGTTTTCATCTTCGTAAACAATTTGCAATGCCGTTGGAGCTTGGAGAAATGATGCTTCGGGATTTATCGGCGAAGAAAAAAACTCATCGTTTATATATAGCGACAATCGGTCTCCCTCTTGCAGTATCGTTGATATCTCGCACCGTTTTCCGTTCACTTTGATTCTTTTCAGCCTGATATACTTATACATCAAACTCTTCGGCAATCCTTTTACTGCTTTTCCCAAAAACTTATCAACACGTTGATTGCTGTCATTTTTCTGAATTACAAATTCTTTCATCGTTATCCTTTATTTTCATAATCAATCAGCAACATATCATCTGCAAAAAGCGACGAGTTGCTTCCTCATCTTCGATTTCGTGTATTCCAAGGTTATTAACGACGCCGCTTGTCAGCGGACGACGTTTTGCTTCGCCCTTGCCGCCAAATATAACCGGCGGCATTTCGGCAAAGCCGAAAACCGTGCAAAGCCCCGCTCGACTTACAGTTGACTGCGAAATCTTCGATTTCGTGTATTCCAAGGTTATTATAACATATACCACTGGCGCAGTGAAACGAGCAGTGTTTCAATGTTCTTGAGAACGTTCGAAATCTTCGATTTCGGTCACGTTCCAAGGTTATTATTATGCAAACTTCTCGCGTAACGAAGTGAAGCGACATAACAATGTTTTTAAAAGCGCAACGTGCTTTTGAAAACATTATAACACAAAAATAAAATTTTGAATATAGGACTTTTCAAATAAATAATTTTGCGTTATAATTTAAAATATATTACAATTACCGCAAGAGATTATTATGCCTTGTTTTACTGCTCCTTTATCACAAAGCAGCAATTGCACAACTCATACATATCAAAGGAGATTTTATTATGCCGCAGAACGAAAAATCGGCACTGCATAAAGGGCATCGTCAGCGATTAAAGCAACGTTTTTTATCCGATGGTCTGGATCAGTTTGAGCCGCACAACGTTCTTGAAATTCTGCTTTTCTTCGGGATTCCTCAAAAAGATACCAATCCGATTGCTCACGAATTAATAAACACATTCGGAAGCCTCTCTGCTGCCTTTGATGCCCCGTTTGAAGAGCT
Organism: uncultured Eubacteriales bacterium; assembly: GCA_959605275.1. Taxonomy (GTDB): domain Bacteria; phylum Bacillota; class Clostridia; order Oscillospirales; family Ruminococcaceae; genus HGM13222. Next base: position 7,665 of record CAUHFD010000076.1, read on the forward strand.
GTTAAAAATAAAAGGAATGACCGAAAATGCCGCCGTTTTAATGAAGATGGTGCCCGCAATCTTTCGAAGATACGAACTGGACAAGCTGGATCAGTCGGCGGTTTTAAAAAATTCCCGCGATATCGGACAATATATCAAGCCCTTCTTTAAAGGTAAGGTAAACGAAGAATTCTATGTCATCTGTTTAGATAACACCTGCAAGGTAATGTCCTGCAAAAAATTATTTGAAGGCACCATTACATCAGCACAGATCAGCGTCCGCAAAATTGTAGAAACCGCACTTTCCTGCAATTGTGCCAATGTCATTGTTGCACACAATCATCCTCAAGGACTGGCAATACCATCCAATGCTGATATCTGTGTCACAAACGATATTTATAAGGCGTTAAAAACCTGCGAAATCCGATTGCTTGATCACCTGATTGTTTCCCCTTCGGATTATGTTTCTCTCATGGAAGGCGGTTATTTCAATCCCAGTTAATGAAATGGTTATTTCAGCTTACGACCAAAGCAACTGCTGATCATAAATCAACAGTTGCTTTTTTCATTTTTCTTTTTTCCGAAATATAACGTGCCAAATAGACAATCGGGGTATCTGCAAGACTGGTGACGATAAAGATCAAATAACTGACTGCAATAATGTGAACCAAAGTCTTGATATCATAAACGCCGCCGAAAGCGCCTATTGTGAACAAAACAGCATTTAGGAACTGGGATAATAAAGTAGATACATTGTTGCGAAACCATAAAAAGCGTTTACTGTCTCCACAACGCTTTTCGGTTATCTTCCACCATACATGATACATCCAAACATCAAATTTTTGAACGATTGCATACACAACCAATCCCGCAAGCATGATACGCGGCGTGTTAGAAAAAACAGTTTTAATGCCGTCAAATACCAAATCATTTGCATGAGGCAAATACCACAGCCAGGATTGAGAAATGGCAATAAAGCATAATGAAGTCAAAATTCCGACGTTTACAGCTGTATTTGCCGACTTTTTCCCTTCTATCTCGCTCAAAATATCAGTAGTCAAAAAAGTAGATGCAAACAATATATTCCCTAATGTCTGTTCCATTCCAAAAGCACTAATTAAAATCATCACTTCTATATTTGCTGCTATCGTTGCCAATACAGTCCAACAATACAATCCTTTTTTTCCAAACAAGCAATACCATAATAACACCATTCCATAGATTACAATCAAACTGGCGATAAGCAAAATTTCATTTCTCATATTATTAATTTTATATTCTCCTCTTTATTTTCCTACTCCGAAATCTGTATTATGTAATAAAATATCCACTCTGGAATTATTACGATAATTCGGATAAATTGCTTTCATAAATGTGTCAATAACTGCCTGATCCGGATGTACCTGCGTTTTATTTGCAACCATAATATTCACGCATACTCGTTCGAAAAAATGCAGTCCGATCTCAATATCACGGCGCATGGTATCCTCTGTCTGCCCGGTAAGTCCCTGAAGCAAACAAACCTCATCAAAATATTTTGCAATATTTTTCGGATCCGATTCGGGAATCCCTTTGTTCAAATAAGATTCGCGAAAAGTATACTCAAAGGTTTCGACGCCGATTTTTGCCTTAGCAGTAATTCCGAAAGAGTCAAAAATCGCCTTCAACGCAACCACGTCCTGCCTATGCATCCAATGGGATTCAAAATGCAACCGCGTAATATTTTTGGTTTTACAGACTTGTATAATATCCTCTATCGTCTGCCGGTTTAAATCGACAATACTGCCGGAGTTAATTACTTCTAAACTGCCATATTTGCCGGTCACCCGCGATAAAACACCCCGATTCAAGATCGCATTATCCTGCTCGTTTTTTGAGAAATCCATATGATAGTCACAAAATTTACAGCGTTTCCATTTGCATCCATTGCCACGCAGCAATACAATTTCCCGTGGATTTTTTTCAGTAATCAGCGAATATCTGCAATCTTTTAAAGCGTCTTTCATGAATGGCAAAACCTCCGAACAGGCAGAAAAAAAGGCGCTTAACGCGCCCATCATGACGGCTGTTCCTTCTAACTAAAAGCAACAACCGATTTTCCCTAGTTTTTTTGATAACGGACAGGATGGTCACGAACTGTCCTATTCATTTTTTCTGTATTGCTTTAAGTACCCAACCATTTAACACATACCGCTTGTGCAGCGAAGCGAGCGGTGTTTCAATGCTCTTGTGAATACTAGAAATCTTCGATTTCGTGTATTCCAAGGTTATTATAACATGCTCCAAAGCAAAATGCAAATTATATTTTAATTTTTGCCATCACTTTGCCAATGTCCTCCTTAATCAACAAGGAAGCCGAACGATCCGCCGGCGTACTATCCCGATTGATAATGACCAGGTATTTTCCGCAAAAATACCGAAGTAATCCCGCAGCCGGATACACATTCAAAGAGGTACCGCCAACAATCATCATATCGGCATTTTCAATTGCGTGAATCGAGCCTTCTACAACACGATCGTCTAATGCTTCTTCATACAAGACCACATCCGGCTTAATGATTCCGCCGCAGCTGCAATGAGGAACAGAAAAACTTTTCTTCATATAAATTGCATCATAACATTTTCTGCAACTTTGACAATAATTTCGATGTACCGATCCATGCAGTTCAAATACTTTCTTGCTCCCTGCCTTCTGATGCAGTCCGTCAATATTTTGTGTAATAACAGCGGACAGTTTTCCGGCATTTTCCAATTCTGCCAGTTTTATATGGGCGGGATTTGGCATTGCTTCTAAATACAGCATTTTATCCCTATAAAACTCATAAAATTCCTCTGTATGCGATTCAAAAAAAGTATGACTTAAAATCGTTTCCGGAGGATAAGCATATTTTTGATGATAGATTCCGTCTACACTCCGAAAATCCGGAATTCCGCTTTCGGTCGAAACACCTGCGCCCCCGAAAAAAACAATGCTGTTGCTCTGATCTATCATATTTTGCAAAGTCACGATATTTCACCCCACATGATGAAAGTATGCCTTAAAATATTCGCATTGATATTATCTATATTATACCACACTCATGCAGGTTTGGCAAACCTGCAGCCACAATCACAACGAAAAAACGGATATTCCGGTTAATGTCGGAATATCCGTTTTTCCTTATCTCATATCGCTGACAATATCAGAAATGATGCTTTCTGTTTTGTCTTCTGCTTCGGAAATAACTCCTCCAGCTTTACTGATTACATCCGAAACAGTGTCTTTCGTTGACTGAACATCCGATGCGATTCCCTCTCCGGTTTTTGTACATCCAACCGCAAAAGACATAACTGCTATTACAGCAGCTGCTAAAATAAAACCTTTTTTCATCTTGGTGCCCCTTTCCGGCGGTTCGCTATATTACCGCCGTTTCATATTCTTATCATGATGAAATAAACTATTTTTATCATGTTTTATGAAAATACAAGATGCACGTTTAGGATTTGAGATTTATTACTGTTTATGTAGTAAAGCAGCCTCCCAAATATTTGGCAGGCTGCAGTGTGTAATTTTT
>CAUHFD010000077.1 GCA_959605275.1 uncultured Eubacteriales bacterium
AGGCTGAAAATACCGTTTACCACTGAACTGAGAAGAGATAGGAAGAATGCCTGCATCACTTGTTTGCTGAGCCATTCATCCTTTTCCGCAACGATTACAAATCCGAGCAGAATGCCGCAAAGTAACGTCTGTCCCAGAAAAGCCAGAATAAACGCAACTACTGCGTAAAACCATAAGTAAATTCCATACTTGCCTTTTGACATAAGAGCATCAATCCTTTCTTTTATTTCCGTTGCTTTCTTGGAACAGCGGAGATGATTTCCATTTTTATCATAACACATTATGCCGTGTTTCTGCAATACACAGATGGTTATTTTTTTACATCATATACCGAAATGGCGTCTTGAATACTTTTTTCCAGTGCAAGTTTGCCGTACTTGTCAATTTCTCCTTTATCTTTCGGACCGTGGGTCAAACAGCCGGCTCCGCCGATACAGCCGCCTACACAAGCCATGCCTTCGATAAAGTTTTCGGGCAGTACGTTTTTGGAGGCCTTCAGCAGAGCAACACGGCAGGCTTCAATTCCATCGCAGGCAACCGGTTTCAGCGTAAATTGTTCTTCGGTAATATTTTGTTCTTTCAGCGCTTCGGCAACCGCATCTGCCAATCCGCCGCTGCGTGCGAAAATACGGCCGAAATAAGAAGCGTTGTCGAGTATGGTTTCCGGAAGAGAGGCAAGGTCAATTTCCTTGCTGTCAAACAAAGCCTGAAGTTCTTCGAAAGTAATGACACAGTCGATATAAGGCTTCACGGTTTCTTTTTGAAATTCCATTTTTTTAGCGGTGCATGGACCGATAAATACAATTTTAGAGGTCGGATCGGTTTCTTTGATAAAACGGGCAATCTCTGCCATCGGAGAGAGATTATGTGACACATGCTCTTTTAGCTGCGGGAAAGATTTTTCAATATAGCTTACAAAGGCAGGACAGCAGGAACTGGTCAAAAAGCCTTTTTCTGCCAATTCGGAAGCTTCTTTGTATGCTACCATATCTGCGCCCAGTGCCGCTTCGACAACGTGATGGAAACCAAGCTGCTTAATGGCGGAGATCACCTGTCCCAACTTGACATAATTAAACTGGCTGGAAATCGAGGGCGCGACGACTGCGTAAACATTATAATTTTTGTTTTGATTACTTTTTTTGATGATGTCGATGGCGTTCAGAATAAAAGATTTGTCGGTGATCGCGCCAAACGGACATTGATAAACACAGGCGCCGCATGAAATACATTTGTCATTGTCAATTTCGGCTCTTTTGTCTTCGCCCATGTGGATTGCGTTGACCTTGCAAGCAACCTCACAAGGACGATTACGGGTAGTGATGGCACTATAAGGACATACCGCGGAGCACTTTCCACATTTTTTGCATTTGTCGGAATCAATATGCGCTTTTTGGTTGGCGTCAAAAGAAATCGCGCCGAAATTGCAGGCTTCTTCGCATCGGTGAGCAATACATCCGCGGCAGGAATCAGTTACGGTATAGCTGCTGACCGGGCACTCATCACAGGCGATGTCAAGAACTTCAATAACATTGGGATTGTTTTTGTCGCCCCCCATTGCCAGCTTGATCCGCTCCAAAACGATTGCGCGTTCCTTGTAAATACAGCATCGCATGGTAGCCTCTTTGCCCGGTACGATTTCAAGCGGGATTTCATAATAACTGCTTTCTAAATTATCTTCCCAGGCACGTTTTGCTACACCGCGCAATACTTTGTATTTTAAAAGCTGTACTTTTGTATCAAATAATCTCATTATAACAATATTCCTTTCCGAGGAGAGTGGTTTTCCGAAGGAGCATACACTTTTGTTCTGTTTGCCCTTTGTTTTAAGCTTTTATTTTATTGCCGCTAAAATGTTGTTTTCAAAAAATTGTTCAAAATTTTCTAAAGTAACACCGGTGACAACATTATCGTCAATCTTAACCGATACACCGTCGGAAGAACATTCTCCTAAACAGAATGAGGCGTTTACTGCAACATCGTTTTCCAAATGATGCTGTGTAATTTTTTCTTTTAGCTGGGAAATGATTTTGTAAGAGCCTTTTAAATGGCAGGCACTACCGATACAAACCGAAATAATCATAAATCCAACCCTTTCCTTTTTGTTATTATTTTAACAAATAATGGTTAAAAATAAAATCTGTTTTCTGTTTAGAGTAAGAAACGCTCTTTGAAAAAAGATTTAAGTTGCATGAAACGAATTCGGACAAAAAACGACAATATTTATGTGATTTCATTATACCATAAACCCCTTGCGTTATGCAAGGGATTTATGGTATAATGTCTTGGATATCTGTAAAACTTTGTAGAGTCTGCATGTCAGCTATGCAATCCAGAAGTTTGCATACCATATTCGCTTTGACTGATTAACATAGAAAAGCGTTTCGCCGGAAAATGCCCCGGTGAAGCAATTTGCTGTGTCTGATTCAGCCTGTCAGTGTTGTTTTGAGAAAGGAAATGAAAAATAAATGAAGTCTGTAAGAAAGCTCAGCGGAATATTAGCGGCAATCATATTGTTTGCTTTTGTGTCCGGCTGCCAGAAGACGGAAAACACTTCTTCTGTTGGCAGCGCCGGCTCCGCTCCGACGGTCAACCCGATTCAAGTAGCTGCTTTAAAGGGACCGACTGCACTCGGAATGTTAAATTTAATGAATGGTGACAAAGAAACCGGCAATTACGAGTTTACAATCAAAAGCAAGCCGGATGAAGTTGTAGCTTTGCTGACCTCTAAATCGGCGGATATTGCGGCAATACCTACTAATTTGGCGGCTACCTTATATAATAAAAACGGCAGTGTGAAATTGCTGGCTCTGAACACACTTGGGGTTTTGTATGTACTCGAAAAAGGCGATACGATCCAATCTGTGAAGGATTTGAAAGGAAAAACGATCTATTCTACCGGTCAGGGAGCAGTTCCGGAATATGCGCTCAATTATGTTTTGGCGCAAAACGGCTTGACCGTAGGGAAAGATGTTACGGTGGAGTATAAAACCGAGCATGCAGAGCTTGCCACGCTGATGGCGGCAGATAAGGCTTCTTTTGCGGTATTGCCTCAGCCCTTTGTTACCACGGTGACATCGGCGAATGCGGATGTTCGGGTTGCACTTGATCTTACAAAAGAATGGGAAAACATCAATGATACCACTTTAACAATGGGATGTCTGGTGGTGCGCACCGAATTTTTGGAAAATAATCAGGCAGCGGTAGAGCGATTCCTTGCGGCATATAAAGAATCAGCGGAAAAGGCGGTTTCGGATGTCGAAGGCACGGCAAAGCTTGCCGAGAAATTTGATATTATCAAGGAAGCCGTCGCAAAGAAAGCGATTCCCGCCTGCAACATTGTCTATATTGACGGTCAGGATATGAAAACAAAGGCCATTGGATTTTTCAATGTGCTTAATCAAGCCAATCCGAAGTCTATCGGAGGTAAAATGCCGGATGAAAACCTCTATTATATCAACAAGTAAGTGCAGACAATGGCTTGAAAAAATCGGTATTGCGATTGTTTGGATTGCTATTTGGCAGTTGTGTTATTGGTTTGTCAAGCAGGATCTTTTACTGGCTTCGCCGCTCAGCGTGTTAAAGCGCTTGGGCGAATTGGTGATACAACCGGAGTTTTGGAAAACAGTGGCAATATCCTGTTTGCATATTTTTACCGGATTTATACTTGGAGTATTTTGGGGAGCGTCATTTGCAGTATTGTCTGCAAAATATGCTTTGTTTTGCAGCTTTTTGTCCCCGGTCATGACGATTGTGAAAGCGACACCGGTTGCCTCCTTTATTATATTAGCGTTGATTTGGATTCAATCTGCAAGGCTTTCTGTCTTTATCTCATTTTTGCTGATATTACCGTTGGTTTATACGAATACCCTTCAAGGTATTCGGAAAACCGATATAAAATTACTGGAAATGGCAGAGGTTTATCAAATGGCGGCAATGGGCAGATTACGATACATCTATATTCCGCAGGTACTGCCTTATTTTTTCTCTGCATGTATTACCAGTGTCGGTTTTGCATGGAAATCCGGAATTGCCGCCGAAATACTTGCTGTTCCTAAAAATGCGATAGGGACGATGCTTTACGAATCGAAAATTTATCTGGAAACAACGGATTTGTTTGCGTGGACAGCAGTGGTAATATTGCTCAGCTTATTTTTTGAGAAAATTATTGTGCGTGCGATTCGGTTTGTCGGCGAGCGATTGGTTCGCACAGGAGAACAGTAGCCCGGATGAGGTTTCCTCTGCATCTTGTGTTTTGATATAAATAGTTTTTGTATTAGCGCGATCAAAAGGAACGGTGGTTATAACGGGTATTTCACTTTGTCACATTTGGAAAGGTTATCATACAGAGGTACTGAAAGATGTCACGGCAGAACTTCCTTCAACCGGGCTGGTATTGCTTACCGGACCGTCGGGCTGCGGAAAAACAACACTGTCACATCTGATCCTTGGTCTGATAAAACCGGATCGGGGAGAAATCAAGGGGACCGAAGGCATGCGCTTCTCGGTCGTGTTTCAGGAAAACCGGTTGCTTCCCGGATTTACCGTTGCCGATAATATCAATGCACCGCTCAAACAAAAGCTGACAGATTCGGAAATGGATGAATTATTAAACAAACTTGGCTTGTCGGGGATAGCAGAGCAGTATCCGCACCAACTGAGCGGCGGGATGCAGAGGCGGGTGGCGTTTGCTCGTGCCCTTGCTTTTGACGGTGACCTATTTGTGTTGGATGAGCCTTTTGCCGGGTTGGATGGCAATGCCAAATCATTGGTGATTCGTCAAATCTTTTCTCTTTGTCAAAATAAATTGGTGCTTCTGATTGCTCATCATTCTGCCGAGTTCAATGATTTACCGCACCAAGTTATTTCTTTGGCACCTTCGGCTTTACTGCAGTAAAAATCCTAATTATTCTGAAAGGCATGATAAAACGTATGGATTATTGGAAGTTAATTACGCTGTTATTAAAATCTACCGGTGTAACCGTTTCTCTTTTTGTGATTATTATTGTGGCGTCGCTGCCGCTTGGAATGCTTCTTACACTGACATCGCGCTGTAAATTCAAACCGGTATCGTGGCTTTCCAGAGCATACATATTTGTGGTTCGGGGTACTCCTTTGATGCTGCAACTGCTGTTTTTGTATTTCGGTGTGCCCTTTATACCGGTAATCGGCAAATATATTGCGATCAACGACCGCTTTATAGCGGCAGCGGTTGCGTTTTCTTTAAACTATGCTGCTTATTTTGCTGAAATTTTCAGGGGCGGGCTGTTGGCAGTTGATAAAGGGCAATATGAGGCGGCGCAGGTGTTGGGACTCAATAAATTTCAGACGATGATACGAATTGTATTCCCACAGATGATTCGGGTATCGTTGCCGTCTATCAGTAATGAAAGTGTTATTTTGATAAAAGACACGGCGCTTGTTTATGCAATCGGCGTTATCGATTTGCTGGAAAGCGCCAAATCTCAGGTGAACACGATGGCTAATGTTACGCCGTATATTGTGGCAGCTGTTATTTATCTGTTGCTTAATACGTTGCTTACGATGTTGTTCCATCAGTTGGAGAAAAAATTTAGTTTTGAGTAAGCAATGAAATGCTTATCTATCCCAAGCGCAATTATTTTTACGGAAGGAGTTCGTTTTTCTGTGCAAACAGTGAGACGAGAATCAATATGCCGATTATCCAAGTTGAAAATTTAGAAAAATCTTTTGGCGATTTAAATGTGCTCAAGGATGTTTCCTTTACTGTTAATAAAGGGGATGTGATTGCCGTAATCGGTTCTTCCGGTTCGGGAAAAAGTACGATGCTGCGTTGTTTGATCGACCTCGAAAAGGTATCGGGCGGCTCTGTTCTGATCGATGGGGAGTATTTGGTGCAGGATGGGGTTTATGCTCCTCCCAAAACCGTAAAGCAACTGACTTCCAGAATGGGCTTGGTTTTTCAAAGTTTTAATCTGTTTCCGCATCTGACTGTGAAAAACAATCTGATGCTTGCGCCGAAACTGGTGCAAAAAAGATCTGTGCAGGAAATTAGTGAAAAGTGTGAATATTATCTTGCCAAAGTCGGTCTTTCCGATAAAGCCGATGTTTTGCCCGCTAATCTGAGCGGTGGGCAAAAGCAGCGTGTTGCGATTGCACGAGCACTGATGCTCAATCCCGAAATTCTGTTGTTTGATGAGCCAACTTCCGCATTGGATCCGGAGTTGACCGGCGAGGTTCTCGCAACGATAAAACAGCTTGCTGATGATAAGATGACAATGGTGGTTGTTACTCATGAAATGGGATTTGCCAGAGAGGTGGCAAACAAGGTATTGTTTATGCATGACGGAGAAATCTTGGAATCGGGAACACCCGAGCAGATCTTCGTGACGCCGGAATTTGACCGTACCCGTGAATTTTTAAACAGTATTTTAAAATAAGCAAAAAAGGGCAGCCTTGAAAACAAGGCTGCCCTTATGGATTCTATCAGATGATCTTAGTGGTCCAGTCTTCCACATTCCATACTTCAGTTGCAACATCTTGGTAAAATTCAGGTTCGTGACTGACCAAAAGAACAGTTCCTTTAAATTCCTTGATTGCCTTTTTGAGTTCCTCTTTGGCATCTACATCAAGGTGATTTGTGGGCTCGTCCAGCACCAAAAGATTTACCGGTTTCAGCATCAGCTTGCAAAGCCGTACTTTGGCATTTTCTCCGCCTGACAGCACCCGCATTTGACTGGTGATATGTTCATTTGTTAATCCGCATTTTGCCAGTGCCGCCCGGACTTCGCCGTTGGTCATACCGGGATATTCTTCCCAGATTTCTTCTAAAGCGGTTCGTTCTTCGGAATCTTCTTCCTGTTGAAAATATCCGATTTCGGTGAATTGGTCGTGTTCAACCTTTCCGGAAACCGGCGGAATCAATCCCAGTAATGTCTTTAACAGCGTAGATTTTCCGAGTCCGTTTACGCCCTTAATGGCTATTTTCTGATTGCGCTCTACCGTCAAATTGACTGGTTTGGTCAGCGGCTCATGGTATCCGAGTACCAAGTTTTCACCGGTGATTACAAAGCGTCCCGGTGTTCTTGCGGATTGAAAGGAAAAAGAGGGCTTGATCCGTTCCTTGGATAATTCAATCATTTCCATCTTGTCCAATTTTTTCTGCCGGCTTTTCGCCATGTTGGTGGTTGCGACTCTGGCTTTGTTTCTGGCGATAAAGTCTTCCAGATGGGCAATTTCCTTTTGCTGTTTTTCGTACGCCTGCTCTAATTGACGCTTTTTTAGTTCATACATTGCTATGAAATCATCGTAGTTTCCGGTGTATCTTGTCAGCGCGGCATCCTCGACATGGTAAATGACATTTACCACTTCGTTTAAAAACGGAATATCATGAGACACCAATATAAAGGCGTTTTCATAATTTTTCAGAAAATTTTTCAGCCATGCAATATGATTTTCATCCAGAAAGTTAGTGGGCTCGTCCAAAATCAAAATCATGGGATTTTGTAATAGTACCTTTGCCAACAAAACTTTGGCGCGCTGTCCGCCCGACAGTTCTTTTACATCACGGTCCAGCCCGATATCACATAATCCCAAACCGTTTGCGTACTCCTGTATTTTGGAATCGATGATATAAAAGCCGCTTTGCTCTAATATCTCGGTGATTTCCCCGACATCCTCCATATAAGCCGTCAGTTCCTCATCGGTGCAATCGCTCATCTTGTCATAGGTTGCCAGCATTTCCTGCTCTAAATCAAATAAATATTGGAATGCTTCCCGCAGTACCTCCCGGATCGTTTTGCCGGCAGTCAGCGTACTGTATTGGTCCAGATAGCCGGTAGTGATATGATTGCACCAACTGACCTTGCCTTCATCCGGCATCAACTGTCCGGTAATGATGTTGATAAAAGTGCTTTTTCCGGTGCCATTGGCTCCGACCAAACCGACATGTTCTCCTTTTAGCAGACGAAAAGATACATCTTCCAGTATTTTTCGGGCGCCAAACCCGTGGTTTACGTGTTCTACGTTTAATATACTCATAAATCCTCCGATAATGTGATGAGAGTTCTGCGTCAAAATCCGCCGATGAGTGGAATGATGATTGGTTACTATCATTCTGGAATTGTCCAGCGAACATTAAAATACCATCCGAAAGAGAATTTTGTCTCGGATGGTATGATGAAACCAAATGCTTTTTCTGTTGCAAAATCAATGGCTTTTTAGAACAAACCGCGTGTCACCCATTCCGGAATGACACCCATTTCATTGAGCACAATAGCAATTTTAATGATAAAAGCAATAATCGAAATAACCATTCCTGCGATGGCAAGACCATTTGTTTTATTGCCGATAAAGCCGATAACCGAGCAAATGATGCCAAGCGGCAGGAGGAAAATGCTGGACCAGAACAGACCGACCAGCGAAGCAATAAAGCCGATTAAAATACATACATCGGACCATTTAAAGTTCTTTTTGGGAGGAGCAACATATGGCATGGGCGGCTGATAGGGCGGAACCTGAACAAAGGTATTGTATTGCGGGATGACATTCGAAATATCAGCGCCGCAGCGTGTACAAAACGTTGCATTGTCATTCGCAATGGACATGTGACAATTCGGACAAACTTTCATAATAATCACCATTCCTTTTTGAAGTTTGTTTTTGCCTGTTATCTTGGGGCAAAACAGAGCATGACAAAATTTTTCATGCCGGTTTCCGCAACTGCATGATGTAGTAACAGCAGATTACATTGAAAATGTAATACTAACGCCATTATACAAATATTTCCTCTCTTTGTCAAATAGCGGAACCGTCCGAATAAAAAAATTACCGAAAGGCTTATTTTGTTAAAAAAAGTAGTGCAAAAACAGATAATGTATGTTATAATTAAATAAGTATTGTCTTTAGGGCTGTATATAGAACAAACAGCCGGAACGGAAAGGAAGGAAGTTTTCGTCTTTTAGTAAAAAACAAGGCGAAACAAAACCATCATGGAACGGAATTTTGACGTTATCATTATCGGATGCGGTGTCGCAGGATTATATACTGCATTAAATTTGGACCCCAAAAAACGGGTTCTGATGCTTTGCAAGCAGGATATGATTCTGAGCAATTCCTCGTTGGCGCAGGGCGGCGTTGCTACGGTTTATGACAAGGAAAACGACACCTTTGAATCTCATGTTCACGACACTTTTGTGGCAGGAGGATTCCGCAATAATCCGGAGAGCACTCATTTATTAGTGGAGCACGGACCGGATGAGGTTCGCACTTTAATGAATGATTTTAAGGTGGATTTTGATAGGACGGCTGATGGAAAAATTCATCTGACGTTGGAAGGCGGGCATTCCAAGCATCGAATCCTTCATCATAAGGACTGTACCGGTCGGGAGATCGTGGAGAAGCTGGTTGCTGCTGTTAAAACGCGTGCGAATATCACTGTGTTGGAGCAGGCGTTAGTCTGTGACGTCAAAAAAGTAGATAACGGCTTTTGGGTAAATGTTTGTCAAAATGGGGAATACCGCTCTTACAGTGGACGGTATTGTGTCATGGCAACCGGCGGAATCGGCAGAGTATATGCGTTTACTACTAATTCTAAAATTGCGACCGGCGACGGCATTGCTTTTGCATACCGGTTGGGCGCAAAGATCAAAAATCTGCATTTGGTACAGTTTCATCCGACCGCATTTAATAATAAACACAAGCGGGAGTGCTTTTTAATCTCTGAGGCGGTTCGCGGTGAGGGCGCCTATCTGCTTAATTGCAAGAAAGAACGTTTTATGGATCGTTATGATGACCGTTTGGAATTGGCGCCGCGTGATGTGGTATCTCACGCCATTATGATGGAAGAAAAAGCAACCGGATCAGATCGTTTTTATCTGGATATTTCTCGGAAGGATCCGGAATTTATTAAGAATCGTTTTCCGATGATCTATCAGAATTTGTTGGAAGCCGGATATGATATGACCAAAGAGCCGGTACCGATTTATCCGTGCCAGCATTATCTGATGGGCGGTATCAATGTGGATACACGCGGAAGAACCAACGTGGACAGGTTGTATGCCTGCGGGGAATGTTCGCATACCGGTGTACATGGAAACAATCGTTTGGCAAGCAATTCTTTGCTGGAAGCATTGGTGTTTGGGCATCAGATTGCACAGGACATCAATGGTTTGGCTCCCGAATCAGAGCCAATTCAACCATATGATTTTCCGGTATATACCAGTGAAACGCCGATCCCGAAAGGAATTCGTACGGAAGTGCGGCAGATCATGCAGAAGGCACACTTTGTGATCCCGAATCATGAGGAAGCAGTGAAAGGCTTAAAGAGGGTGACCGAACTAAAAGAAATGCTGGAAAACGGTCATTATAAAGTAAATAAGGACTATGTGCAGGCGTTGTCTCTGATAACGGTGGCTTATATTATCTTGACTGAAGTTACCTCGCCGGAAAAATCCGAATAGAAGAGCATCAGGCTTTCAATCGGTGTGAAAAAGTCAGAAAGGAATAATCATTACCATGAAATTACCGCAATTTACAATAGACGACGTGATTAAAAGAGGGCTCGCAGAGGATATCAATTATATTGATGTGACTACCGATTATTTGATTCCGGAAAATCAAATTTCTACCGCTCGTTTTGTAGCGAAGGACAGCGGAGTACTTGCAGGTATTGAAGTTGCTATGCGGGTATTTACCTTAATCGATGACACAGTTATTTTTGAACTGTTAAAAAAAGACGGCGATAAAGTGTCGAAAGGCGATATTATACTGACGATGAAAGGGCATACCGCGTCGTTGTTGAAGGGAGAACGCACCGCTTTAAATCTGGTGCAGCATATGTCGGGAATTGCGACGGCAACCAATCGGTGTGTAGAGCTTGTAAAAGGTACAAATGCATCTATTGCCGATACACGCAAAACGTTGCCGGGATTGCGCGCGCTGCAAAAATATGCAGTGGTGGCAGGCGGCGGAAAAAATCACCGCTATAATTTAAGTGATGCGGCAATGCTGAAAGACAATCATATTGATGCTTATGGCTCGTTGACGAATGCGGTCAATGCGTTGCGCGCAAAAGCGGGGCATATGGTGAAAATCGAGGTGGAGACCCGCTCCTTAGAAGAATTGGAAGAAGCACTCGCAGTA
>CAUHFD010000078.1 GCA_959605275.1 uncultured Eubacteriales bacterium
CATTGATTTTTTAATTTCTTCATTTAATGCAAACAACGCCTCAATGGATTCATTTGGAGTCGTACATTTTCCGATATGTGCCGGACGTGAGGAATACATTCCGTGAAAGTCTGATCCCCCCGTCGGAATCAGATGATATGTATCGCACATTTGGTGCAGCTGTGCCTCATCATCCTGTGTTGCCTTTCCATGCCAGACTTCAATACCGTCTATCAGACGCTTTTCACACAATTCCTGCAACAAATCAAAGCTGTTATAAATATGAGGATGAGCAAAAACAGCAATGCCCCCCGAAGAATGAATCAGATTCAACACCTCGTAAACATCAGGATATTCCGTTTCCACATAACAGCTTCCCTGCTCCGGATGGAACAGTTTATCATACAAAGGACCGTATATTCCGGTGGTAAAACCCGCTTCCATCAGCGCATGCATGATATGTTGTTTATAAACACTTTTGCTGCTGGCGGAATGTCTGGTGATGCTTTCCGGACTGATCGGAAACAGCTTCATGACCTTTTTTGCCATCTCATTCCCCGACTTTTTACGGGATTCACAGATTTTTATGCACATTCCTTCCAAACGGTCAGGTTTTAACGGCATATAGCAAAGAATATGTACCCTTCTGCCGCGCTGATAATCAAAAGCAGAAAACTCAACAGCCGGAATAATCTGTACGCCGTAACGATCCCCTACAATTTTAGCTCTGGAATGAGAAGACATCGTATCATGATCTGTAATCGCTACAAAATTCAGATTCATTTTCTTTGACATAGCAATGATATCTTCAATCCCCTGGGAACCGTCAGACAGCTTACTGTGACAATGTAAATCACCTTTCATATAGTTCTTACCTCCATATTTTATCACAAATACTTGTGAAAATATCGATTTTCGGTCATCTCTATATAAGACAATCCGGTCTTTTATAAACCGGAATCGGTCGGTATTACAATTGCTGAGTTAAAATCAAGTCAACATCCCTGTAAAAAACATATAATTATTATACACTTTTTCCCACATGAATACAAGTAAATTTTATGTTAATTTCCATACTCATACTAAAATCTGATTGAAAGCTTTAATCAATTTCCGAGAATGAATTGTACCAGAAAAGGCAGACGACGCCGCTGGGCTGACGCCCAGCAAGGAGGATAACACGTTCTGGTGCAATTCAGGTCGGAAAGAATTAAAGTGTTTAATTAGATTTTAGTATCAGCATGCAAACGGTATAAGAATAAAATCAAGCATTTTATGGACACAATGAATTTAAATGATTCTTTCTGCAAATATTATTTATTTTACAATATGCCATTTTTATGATAAAATAGAATCATAACGAATACAATATTTTTGTAGCGTATCCTTTTCCTCCGCTAAAGGATTAACAGTTATTGCGTTGTATCAAAGTGTGCAAGAACAAAGCTAAATAAAACCTTATGTTTTATTATTATCACTTTATGAGCGGAAGAAGAACATATAAAATAAAAATAAGGAGAATATTATTATGAGTTACCGAAAAATCGACTTAAAGGACCTGACTCTGAATCCATTTACCCGCATCGGAAAAGATTGGCTGTTAATTACAGCCGGAACCAAAGACCACTATAATACCATGACAGCCAGCTGGGGCGGTGTCGGTGTTTTATGGAATAAAGATGTTGCAACAGTATACATTCGGCCGCAGCGGTATACCAAAGAATTCGTTGACGCAAATGATACTTTTTCACTGACCTTTTTTGATGAAACATATAAAAAAGCGCTTTCTTTCTGCGGCAGCAAATCCGGCAGAGATTACGACAAGGCAAAAGAAACCGGATTGACGCCGAATTTTGAATATGCGGCTCCTACCTTTGCAGAGGGCAACCTGGTCTTTATTTGCAAAAAAATCCATGCACAGGCGATCGATCCTGCTTGCTTTCTGGATGCGGACATTGAAAAAAATTACCCGCAAAAAGATTATCACACCATGTATATCGGAGAAATTCTGGAGGCATATGTCGCAGAATAGCAATCTCTTCACAGCTAAAAAGCTTCTTTTCGGGCGATTCCCTCGAAAAGAAGCTTTTTTCGTCTTTGTTTTATGATTGGACAAATCTTTTATCGGTGTCATATACTACTTCCGCAGTAGCCCGCCCCGGCGTACAAATACAGAGAGCGTAATCTTCTAAAAACGGAATATGCTGCAAAACGGCATGATTACAGACATCAATATTCCCTTTGTCGTCCACTACGGAAAATGCCGCAAAATCATCGGTAATTCCTTCACCGGTAAACTTCACATAACTTTCTTTTGCAGTCCACACAAGAAAAAATGCTTCCCGTCCTTTTCCCTTTACCCAAGCCGCCTCTTTCGGATGGAAAAAGCGCTTGGCTATCAGTTCCATACGGCAAGACTGATACCGCTGTAAATCTATCCCAAGTTCCGCATTACTGACCGCACACACCCAATAACTGCCACTGTGAGAAACAGAAAAAAACAGTTCCGAACCTGCAAAACATGGCTTGGCATTCGCAGTACGAATGATCTTGTCCGGTATGCAAAATCCGTATTTATCAGCAAATTGCCTGCCCTGCGAAAGGATTGTTTTTTCCGCATCTCCAATCCGATCCCGTGAGCAAATAAAGATTTGCACCTGTATGTTCATTCTGAAATGCCTTTCTCTGCGAGGTATTTCACAACATCGGAAACTTGTCTCAATTGCCAAACATCTCTGGTCGGCACGCTGATATCATACCGTTCCTCAAAAGCACACACAATATTCATAATATCAAAAGAATTCAGTCCCAAATCTTTTAAAAAATCGGTATCCATATCCAAGTTTTCTTTTCCGGTAACATTATAAACAATTTCTCTGATAACCTCTAGCATTAATTATTCAAACCCTTCTTGCCCATTTTACTAGATAATCTGCCGTTTGATTTTTTTTGCAGACGTTCTATCAAAATCCGTTTCCCGGATATTGATCATCTGTATCTGCTTATATATGGGCAGCTTTTCATTCATCTGGTCAATATACTCCTGCAAATGCTCCAAAACCTCATAACTGCTCATCTGCCCGGTAAGGTACGGATCCGGGAAAATGGACGCTGCAATTTTGACATCATCCATCGAAGTGCCGCTCAACGCTCCATATACCATAACTTCTTTGACCAACGGGCATTCCCGAATTTTATTTTCCATTTCTTCGGCAGCCACTTTTTTTCCATTTTTCATGACAATTAAATTTTTCTTTCGCCCGATAATATGTAAATGTCCTTTTTTATCTAAATAGCCCAAGTCTCCCGTTTTGAACCATCCGTCCTCAAAAGACTCTTCTGTCAACTCCGGCGCTTTATAATAACCGTTCATCAAAGAATATCCCTTTACCAGAATTTCATCGTCAACAATTTTGACTTGATTACCTGGTAAAACAATTCCAACCGAATCAAGGCTAAAATCCTCATTACGATTACAGGTAATGCTGGGAGAGCATTCGGTCACGCCGTATCCCTGTAAAACCACCACGCCCAGATGAAGTAAACCTTCCGCAACATTGCGGTCAAGATAAGCGCCCCCGGATAATACAACATCTAATTGTTCTAAGCAGCTGCCCTTGATTGCCTCTTTCACAGAAGAAGTGGTTAACAGATACGGCTTATGCAATACCGACTCGATTTTAATTTGTTTCTGAATCTTTTCTTTTGCATCTGCTTTTTCCAGCAAGGACCAAAACAACTTATAAACCACTTCGATAATCAGCGGAACGGCAACCAGCATGTTGGGTTTGAAAAGTGTCATTTCCTGCAGCATTCTTTTCATATCACAGCTGATACAGATGTTCAGTCCCCGAATCAATCCGCACAATATACCGCAAGTAAATCCATATGTATGATACAGCGGAAGAGAATTAAATATTTTATCTCTGGAATCCAGAATCGTCAGTGAATCCGCCGCATTAAACAGCATTGCCGAATGGGACAGCATAACGGGTTTTGCTGTACTGGTCGTTCCGGAAGTATATACAATAGACGCCGTCTGCTTCGGATCCAAAACACAAGCCTCTAACTTTGCTTCGGCATCATTTTGATTTGCGTCCTCCATAAAGCGTTCAAAACTGACTGCCTCATTGTTGACAGGGCCAATGACAATAATTTCTTTCATCTGATCGTATCTACTTTGGACGGAAGAGCACAGAGAAAATAATCCTGCCGAACAAATTGCCGCTTCCGCATCTGCCTGAACAATCATCTTTTCAATCGTATCATCAAATTGTTCGACATCAATACAAACCGCAATGCCGCCGCTGATTGCAATTCCTAAATAGGCAACCAGCCACTCGTAGCAGCTTTCGCTGACAATAGCGATATGTTTTCCATTAAGTCCATTCGCAAACAATGCTTCGGCAAAAGTAAAACAATCATTTTTCAGTTCTATAAAGCTTTTTTCCTGTATTTGTGTTCCCTTGAGATAGGTGGTGATTGCAGTTTGATTTTGATATCGATTTGCAATATCAACCAAAAACTCTTTAAAATTATGATAATAGTGGGTTTCTTTACTGAGATACTGTTTCATCATGACCTCCATGTTTTTGTTCAAATAATACTGCATCAGAAAACGTCCAAGAAAGTTGTTTTTGAAAGTCATCAAAATGATCGAGCAAACCTAAAAACACATCTACAATTTCTCCGTCGAACTGAGTGTTTTTTCCTCTTTTTAGCTCTGCTATCGCTTCGGGCAGTGACAAATTGTCACGATAAGTACGTTTTGATGTCATCGCATCAAAAGCATCTGCCACGCCGATGATACGGGATTCCTCCGGAATATCGCATCCGCTGAGTCCATACGGATACCCAAATCCGTCAAAACGCTCATGATGCGCCTCAACAAACGGTAGTATATCATGAAATGATGAAATGGATTTTAAGATTTTTCCGCCCAAAACCGGATGTTGCTTAATTTGCGCATATTCCTCTTCGGTAAGCTTTCCCGGCTTTTGCAAAATACCGTCCGGAATACCGATTTTTCCAATATCATGAAACAATCCCGCAACTTTGAGTCTTTCTATATAAGCCTCACTTTTTTTCATCGCCTGCGCAATTTTTACCGCGTAAAACGATACTCTGTCAGAATGTCCGCGCGTATAAAAATCCTTAGCATCAACCATCTGTCTTACGACATTGATCGTTTCCAAATGGTTTTGACGTAATATGGCATACGCATCGCTGAGCTTTTTGTTCTGCTCCTCCAGCAAATAGTGCAGAAGCTGATTGCTGACAATGGAGCCCACCTGTTTGGAGTACACCTCAAACAATTGAGAAGCTTCGTCCTTCACTTTTTCTGACAGCTGTGCCACCAGAGAACCGAACAGCTGATGTCCTTCGGTAAACAAAGGAGCAATCAATAAATGCTTGTCCGGGTCCACCGCAATCTGCAGGTCTCCCTTTGCCAGATTTTGATAAATGTCAGCCCCGAACTGTTCCTGTCCTTCGAATGCACCCGTCCCTCTAAATACTTTTGTATCACTGTCAAGCGTAAATTTCTGCTGTAATGGCGCAAAGTCCAGATAAACACAGCTGCTTTGACAAGGAATCAGCTCAGACACCTGCTTCAGCACTTGAGAAAGAATCTCATCAACACTCTGCTGGCAATTTAAAACAGGAATCAATTCAAATATTTTTTGCAATCCATCCCGATAGCTTCTGATAGTACGCATCTGACGTATTGATTTTGCACAAGACTCGATCAACAGTTCCAACTGATCAAATCTTTCGCTTTTTTCAAAATACCCCTGAATATCCAGTTCCCGAATCGTGCGGATCGGAGGAGCCATACTCTTATGTCCGGTCAGTAAAATGATAAACAAATCATGGTCAAACTCTCTAATTTGACGAACCACTTCATCACCACAGATCGGTCGCATTAAAAAATCCAGCAATAAGATATCATATTGTTTCGTACGAATACGATCAGCCGCTTTAGTAGGATCATTTTCAGTATCTACCCGATAACCTGCAGTCTGAAAATAAGATTGTATTGTTTCAGTCATCAGTTTATCATCATCTAAAGCAAGAATTGAAAATTCTTTTTGCTGATCTACTATTTTATTTTTTCTCATTTGCTATCAGCTCCTTTCCTCCGAAATAAAAGTAACATTGTCAAACGGAATGGAGATTCCCCAGATCGTTCCGCCTTCCGGATTATCTTCAAACCACATGGTTCCATCGAACTTCGCGCGAATCACGGTGTTGGAAATAAAGACACCAAGTCCCGTGCCCAGCGTTCCTTTGCTGGTAACCATCTCCTGGAACAATTTTCGCCGAACCGTATCCGAAATGCCGGAGCCGAAATCGGTGATCGTAATTTTCAGAAATTGATCGTCCTTATCCAGACGTACAATAATATCATGATTGCCGTCCGGCAATTGTGCGTCAATTGCATTGGAAACCAAATTGTTAATAACCTGAACCAAATTATTAATATCCCCGTGAATCAAAACATTCTCGCCCCGGAGTGATCCCTCTATTTTTAGCGTGCACTGATTGTTCAACAGTTCATGCCGCAAAAGGAGAGAAACCCGCTTGAACGTTTCTGCCAAAGAAAAATCCTCTTTCGTCGAAACATTCATATTCCCTGCTTGTCCTTTTACCGCACTGATAATATCCGACATATAAGAGCAGGCTTCCCGTATTCGCAGCAGCCAACTATCCATTTCGTTATAAATTTCACGATAGTCTTCGGTTGTCACTTCCGGGTCATCCATACTGATCGCACATTCCTGCACTAAATTTTCTACCGCGGAAACACTGCCCGATATACTCATAATCGGCGTCTTCAGGTTATGCGCCAAACCACCGACCATCTGTCCCAGAAACGCCAACCGTTCCTGTTCCATCATCTTTACCTGACTGTCCTGCAAGCGCTGCATATTCTTTTTCACTTGTGTGATATCTCTCAATATGGATAAAAAGCCGCATATATTGCCTTTAATAATCAGCGGGGTTACCTCGATCATATAAAAGTATTTCACATACTCCTGATTTTTGGGCACCATCATCGCTTGCTCGTAGGTAACCTTTGTATGTGACTCCTGACAAGAACGAATCGCAGTCAAAAGATTATAGAAAGCCGTTTTATTTTCAGCATCCTCATCTTGAAAACATTCCTGCAAATGAACATTTTCCCTAACATGATACTGTTCACCGAACACCTCCGAAAAAGCCCGGTTATAGCTGACCACCAAACCGGATTGATTGGTTACAATATATCCGTCACCGATCCAATTAATAAGTTGCTGCATAGCAATCGGTTTGATGTCAAAAAAATGCAGACCATAAATAATAATACCATGGAAAAATAAAGTAACCGAAAAGCTAATCGGAGTAAGCGCTATCGTAGATTGAATAACATTGGTAACGACCAACAAGTTGATAATACTCGGGAACATGCTGCCAATGGTAAACAGTGCAGCCTGTAAAATATGCAGACGCATCTTTGTCTTTATCGCAAACCGAATAATAATAAAAATAGAAAGTGCCACACAAATATACGTATAAGCCGAATGAACAAAGAAATATGGTCCAAACTGTACTTCGGTGCTGGAAAGCGAAAACACTTTGTAGTAGAGGTGGTGATACTTATTTGTGAAAATCATCAGCATGGTCAGCGTAGGAACTGCCAGCAGCCACCAATAGCGTTTGGGCAAATAGGTATCATATTCTTTTGTATAACAGATTGCAAAAAGCAGTGAAAAAGGCGGGATAAAGGCGCCGCCTAATGTAGTAATAGCATCCAAAGTCATTAATCTATCTATCTGACCGGAATCCGTATATCGAAGCCCGATCATCGCCAACAGCCATATGACCAAAGTAGCTGCTGCCGCAAAATAGATTTTATGAATCAGAGCCAACTGACGTGTGCGCATCATGGTGATAAAAAACACGACAACGAGCAGCATGATGCAAATATAAACCGTCATATAAAGATTAGAAATATACAAAAAAACACCTCTTTTTTCCGTCTTCTATACGGCTACTCTGAAATAATTTCGCGAAAACATTTCAAATTATATCATTCTAGACATTCCGTAAAAAGTCATGAAGCAAAACTGTAGGATCAATTGCCGTCCAAGCAAAATGGTGCTTTTGCAGTTCCCGACGGGTATCGTAGCATACCGGCGTAATTCTGAACGGCACCTGCATCAGTCTCTGATATTGTGAAATTAGCGGAGCAAGCCTGATTCCCAAACCTGCCCTGCATTTCTCTTTTAAATGCTGCTCAAAAATTTCGTCGGTGGTAACCGACAAGGGCTTTCCGATCGCCTTCAAAATATCCTGTACTGTCAAAATGTTTGGATTAAACAAATGATAAACCGGACCCTCGGATTGCATCAGCAATACAGCCGCTTTTGCACAATCGTCAACTGCCGTCATCTCCAGCGGAAGTTCTGCCAAATCCTTTGAAATCATATCAAGGCATACCATACCGTTGACCAATCCCCAAAATGCGTTTGATTCCGCATTCTTCTGAAACACACCGTCGCTGCTTCGACCCACCAGTCTGCCGATCCGCAG
Source organism: uncultured Eubacteriales bacterium (assembly GCA_959605275.1). Classification (GTDB taxonomy): domain Bacteria; phylum Bacillota; class Clostridia; order Oscillospirales; family Ruminococcaceae; genus HGM13222. The sequence continues at coordinate 8,554 of CAUHFD010000078.1, forward strand.
AATAACCGCTGATACACCTCTTTCCATTGCTTGACGAACCAGCTTTTCCGCACCGTATTTTCCGCGCAGATAAATACTGTCTTTCCAGTTTTGTCCGATTTCAAAATCTTGCTCGGAAAAATCGCGCGTTGCTTCAGGAGCGTCGAGCAAATATTCTCCGCAAAGGCTGACCGTAGAAATATGAACCAGCTTTGCATCGGCTTTCTCTGCCAAAGAGATTGCCTGTGCCGTACCTGCACAATTGGTTTTCTCCGGCGTATCATCACAGGCATAATGCCGAACATCGGCAGCTGCATGCACAACATATGCAATATTCCGACAGATGTGAGCAAACGACTCATCCGACAAGCCGAATTGCTCTTGTGTCATATCCCCGGCAATTGCTTCAATTTTTAAACGGAATGCTGTCAGCCATTGTTTACCAAAATACCACTCGAGCGTATCCTCCAGTCTGGTACAATCTCCGCGAACCAAGCAAAACACTTTGGAATATCCGGCATCTAAAAGCGATTTTAACAAATGAGCTCCCAAGAAACCGGTTGCACCGGTCAAAAACACAGCATTTTTATCGTCAGAAGGTGTAAAAGGCAATGTACCCGTCTGTATTACAGCCGGCTGTTTTGGCTCTGTATTTGCCGATTCAGCCATTTGAACGAATACTAACTGCTCATTTAAAGTCGGATGCTCGTAAAACTCTGCTAATGTCATATTGATTCCGAGATTATAATAACTGCTTAACAGACTGAGTGCCGCCAAGGAAGTTCCGCCCTGCTCAAAGAAAGAAATATCCGGTGCAATCGAATCAGCAGATAAAGTTTCTCTCCAAAGCTTCTGAATCTGCTTTGAAATATCCGAAACTGCATTCTTCTGATTAGAAACAGCCTCAGAAGCGGATATGATATCAACAGCCTGTTCCGATGCGTTATCCGATACGATTGCGGCAGTCCCGTCAGGCAGCTTTTCCTTGATCCATTCCAGTTGTCCGTCCAAAGTCGGATGCTCGTAAAAATCCGCTAATGTCATATTGATTCCGAGATTATAATAACTGCTTAACAAACTGAGTGCCGCTAAGGAAGTTCCGCCCTGCTCAAAGAAAGAAACATCCGGCGCAATCGAATCAGCAGATAACGTTTCCTGCCAAAGATTTTGAATCTGCCGTACAACATTTTCACTTGCATCCAAACTTGCACGCACAGCAGAATTGTTTTCCTGATTTCCGGATGCACTGCTTTCTGCGCAAGAAAAATCATAAGACTCCAATGCTACCAAATCCAATTTACCGGAGGCAGTACAAGGCATTGCCTGTAACTCATGAATTTCAGACGGAATCATATAATCCGGAAGCTGCTTTTTTAAATACTGCCGCAGTGCGGGCAGATTCACATGTGCATCCTTCTGCGGCTCCACAAAAGAACACAACTGCATAAACTGACCATCTTTTTTGACAATCGTAGCCGCCTGTACCGCATATCCGGAATCCAATATTTTCTGAGTGATCTCTCCCAACTCAATTCGCTGTCCATTCAATTTTACCTGATGGTCTCTGCGCCCGATAAAATCGATTCTGCCATCGGGGAGCTGCCGTACGATATCCCCGCTTCGGTACATCGTCTCTCCCGGATAAAAAGGATCCGGCAGAAACGCAGCTTTCGTCAGTTCCTCTTGCCCGACATAGCCCGCCGCCAGACATTCACCCGCAAAATACAATTCGCCGACGGCCGTTGGCATCACAGGACGCATTGCTTCATCTAAAATATATCCCCTGCAATTCGGATACATTTTCCCTACTGTAATTCGTGCGGCATTTGTCACATCATCCATGGTCGAATATACCGTCGTTTCGGTCGGTCCGTACAAGTTGAATATCCTGCGGCAGCCGATATCACGCAGCTTTTGCAGCAACTGAGGCGGCAGCACTTCTCCGCACATCATTGCCACCGGCATATCGGATATTGCCTCGCAAAACGACTGATTATCTAAGAACAACTGTGCACGAGACGGCGTAAACTCAATCAGCCGTACCTGGTGCTTACGAATTAATTCCGCCGTCTGCCACGGAAGCACCATTTCCTCCTCATCAGCCATAACGGAATATCTTCCAAACGCTATCGCAATTAAGGTTTCGGTTGTAAAAATATCAAAAATAGAGTTTGCCACACACAAATATCCGCCGTCTGCTTCAGACAATGCCGGATACAGCACCGCCATTAAATTACAGACCGAACGGTGACGGATCATAACCCCTTTCGGCTTTCCGGTTGATCCGGAGGTAAACAGGATACAGCAAACATCATCGCTTGTCCTGTTTTGCGGCGGAGTGAATACAGCTTTCTCCTCTGCTGCCGCACCGATATCCATAAATCGGCGGGATAAACCTTCCGGTAAGGATTGTATCGTTTCGGAATCACATAGAGTCAGTGC
>CAUHFD010000079.1 GCA_959605275.1 uncultured Eubacteriales bacterium
TTTGCTCGGACAGTCCAAATCCCTCAAGCAGTTTCAATTCATAAGGCGGGTATTCTTGCGAAAACTCCATATATTCGGTTGGTACGGAAACTTGCAAACCATCCTCTTCCAACGTATATTTTAAAACGATAGTAAAATAAGGTTTGATTGTCGCATTAGTTTTAATGTCCTGCTCTGCATTATCTTCGGAAAGATCCTCAGCAGTATATCCTGCCTGCTGCATCAAAGCGAGAATGTTTTTAAAACTATTTTTTCCCTTGGAACGAATTCGCCATACATCCTCTGATTCATAATAACGATAATAGCTTTCCAGTTCTGTTTTGCCGGCATCATCCAAGCGATTGTATAGTTTATCCCGAAACCGTTTGTTGCTAAGCTGGCTTGGTACATCATCCGCTGTTTGCTCATAATTTCCCAACCGGTATTTTACTAAAAGAGAATTGTTTTCCGCAAATGCCTCTGTCTGTCCTTTTTGAAGTGAATCCTCCGTACTGCTCATCTGAGCAAATGTGCCGGAATGATCATAATAGCTCAGCGTGAACTGATCCTGTACCGCAGCCGATTCTGTTTTTCCGGTTCCGTTGGTCGTCCAAGTTTTACCGGTCTGTGTGTCAACCAACCGTACCGCCATTCCGGTATCCAGATAAAGTGAAAATCGACTGCTTTTCAGCACCGGCTGGTTGCTGCCGGGCTCTACTGCGTTCGTCCACTCTGTACCGATACACACTTTATCCAAAAGACCTGTTCCGCCACCGCACCCGCCTAACAAACAGCCAAAGAAGACAGCGACAAGAATCAGCGCTAAAACGGATTTTTTCACGACGATTGTCATCCTTTCCTTAGAAAAATAAGAAACTGACATCCTCCATCAGATTCGTAATGAAATCTCACGATATATGGAATATGCAAAACTTCCAAGCTCCTGCAACAGGCTGAAAAACAACAGACAGATAAATATGATGATAGCAGCGGCAGCCGCAGTCAGAAACAGCGTGGCGATCATTTTGCTCATGGAATACTCATGAATGACTTTAATCCCGATAAAGATCATCAGCCCACTCCAAACATATCCTACCGCATCAAATATCATCAGATAAGCAGCATCATTGAGTGAGAGCCGATTGGACAGTAACGGGGAGATAAAATTGAACAAAATAAAAGGAATCAGCGAATAACAGACCACCAAAAAGATATCTCGAAAACTTCCTTTTCCATCCATTAAAGTTGTAATTGCCCAGTTGGAGATGCAAAACAACAATACCGGCAATATCAGAATCTGGAGCTGATACAGCATATCCAACGGTACATTATAGTTATTGTTAAAGATAAATCCGCGTGCCTGCCGATTAAACACCATAGCTACAAGAGTGAGCAGTAACAGAATACATCCTACTTTGATGCTACCTTTTTTCTCAAAGCGTATCTCCCAAAAAGCATCAATGGGATGGCGCAGAACATACATGGCAAATTTCAAGAGAAGCTCTCCTTCCGTGCTGGTTTGAAAAGTCGCCGTTTATCCGGCAGAATATCGACGTTTATTTCGTTGATATCGATAGATCAAGACAATGATAATCACCAGCAGAATCACTCCGCCGATTACCGCCAGTGCCACTGCAGTAAAATGTTCATCCAGCCACGCGGCAGAATACTGCTCATAGGCTTTGGAATAGCCGGATTTTACATTGGCCGCCTTAAAGCTTTCCATTGCTTCCTCATATCGTCCCAGACGATAAAGTCCCCAACCCGACTTGACATAAGCCAAGTCGAAATAGCTGTTTTTCGTCAACACCTGTTGCCATAAATCAACTGATTTCTCGTACTCCTGCTGATAATACGCATCCATTGCCGAACGAATCAGCAATGCATAATCGGTGGGTTCGAATCGAATCACTTGACACAGCGTACGATCAACAACATACAAATAATCCTGATCATATAAAATGGCAGACGGAGACTCCAAGGCACCTTTCTGTCCGGTGCCGAGCGCACCGAACGCATAAAGAAGATTCCCGTCAACATCATACGCAAACACTCTGCCCCGCTTACCATCCAGTGCATAATAGTTTCCGTAATTGTCGGAGGTGATGTCCACAAAGGAAGACGGGCCGGTTGTCACACTGGAAAGATTACTGTATGAAACATACAGTTCATCACCCACTACCTTTTCCGTTCCGTTAATCGGACTGCGTACCAACACATCATTTCCCGATGGATTCAGACGGCGGATCGGTGAATCTACGTTTTTCACCGAGGTAACTGCATAAAGAAAAGACTGATGATCCAATGAAATATTGGTGTATTCTACCGGAACAAAATCCGCAATCTTGCTTTTTTGTTCTTTGCTCATAATTCGTTTCCAAATCACCTCAATGGCGCTTGGAACAACCGTGTTGCTGCCGATATATCCGATAAAACTGCCCGATTCGGAAAATTGCAAGATTCCCTCATAGACATCTTTACAAAGCACAAACAGCCGGTTGGAATCATCTACTGCCAGCTTCTGTGGCACAAAGATAAAATCCTTCGCTAAAATATTTGAATCCGCCTGCGGATTATCAATGATATTAACCAGCTTGCCTTCTTTATCAAGCACTACGACACGCTGATTGCCTCCATCAGCAATAAACAAGTTTCCTTCGCTGTTTACACAGACCCCCGTGGGTTGATTCAAGCTGTCGTTTTTTTGTCCGTTTACAAAGGTCTTTATCGTCCGCAGCAACCGAAACGATGCGTCAAACTGATAAATTGCATTGACACCGGTATCACAGAGATAAAATCCTCCATCTCCGGACAACACCAAATCCTCAGGCTGTTTCAGTTCGACCGAAAGTGTATCGGAATCATAAACCGTCTGGGGCAAATAAGCTTGCGGCGCATACACATCCATAATACCCTCGTTAGTCTTGGAGTATAAGTAGGAGTTGCCCACGTCAGAAGCGGACACCGTGGTACCAAAGCAGAACAGTAGCACCGTAACCAGAAAAAGTGCTGTCCGTTTTCTCATGTAATCCACCTTTCTTTTCTAAAGGAATGTGTCGGTCGACACAGACTCACTCTTTCATACCAGAGGTTGCCATCGTATCAATGATCCGTGTTTGGCTGAACATAAACACTAAAGCCGGAACTAACAGCATCAACACGCCGACTGCCTGTGCCGCCCCCATACGGACCATACCACCGCTGGTGATTTGTGTCAAGGCATAGGGCAGGGTTTTGAGCTGTTCACTGTATACATACTGAGAATTATTCTGAGACCAGATCTGTTGAAACATCAAAATAATAACCGTCAGCCAAACCGGCTTAGCAAGAGGCATCACAATGCGCCAGTATATCCCGCTCTCAGAACAACCGTCGATCCGTGCCGCTTCCAACAAAGTATCCGGAATGGTACTCATATAGTTTTTCATGATAAACAAACCCAAAGAAGCACCTATACTGGGAATAATAACTGCAAGATAAGTGTCCAGCCAACCAAGCCATGTAATGGTCAGATAGTTGGCAATATCGTTAATTGCCGAAACGAACATCAGCGATAACAAAATAAGATTGTTAAACAACCGAACAAAGGGGATTTTCATTTTTGCCAGCGGATAAGCCGCCATAGAAGCCAGCATAACATGTCCCACCGTGGTGGCAAGGGTAATAAATACCGTATTAAACGCATACCGTTCAAAAGGAACCCATGTGGTTTTCATCAAATTGAAGAGCATACGGAAATTATCAAATGTAGGTCGTTCCGGAAAAATACGAGGCGGATAGTAAAATAACTCATTAATCGGCTTAAGCGACATGCAAACCGACATCAATAACGGAATGAAGCTGAACAACGCCATCAATGCGATAATAATCAGCATCATAACATCTCCGTAAGTCTTACGATTACGTCGAGAACCAGTGCTCAGCGAGAAATGATGATGTTTTTTATGCTTTTTCGCAGTCCGCTCCATCCTATGACCCCACCTTTCTCAATGCCCGCAGAATGACCTGATTGATGGTAATCATAAAGATAAACAGCAAAACTGCAATAGCACAGGCATACCCGCGTTCCACACGATAGGTGCTGTAATCAAGCATATGTGTCATGATCAAGTGTCCCGAGTAATTCGTGCTGGGAAAACCTGCCAGATTCATAGAAACGGTTGTATTGGCAAACATAGCTGAAATCTGCAGAACCGCCGCAGTCATCAGATGGGGTGCCATCAACGGAATGGTAATATAAAACACTTCCTGCACTCGATTTTTTACGCCGTCAATTGCCGCAGCCTCGTAGTATTGGGGATCAACCGTAGCGGTTCCGGCACGCATTGCCAAAAATCCGGTACCCATGCTCATCCACAGCTGGACAATGATGATCAGCGGAAGCACGTAGGTATCAGTGGTAAACCATTGGATCGGCTCCGAAATGATGCCAAGACTCATCAGCGCACTGTTGACATATCCATACATATCGCCCGAAAACAGAATGCCCCAGATCGTATAAACCGTACCCGAAATGGTAGGTACATAAAAGATAAAGGTTAAAATACCCTTGATGTACCGATTGAAATCATTAATTGCCCAAGAAGCAAAAAATGAAAGCACATAACCGATTGGACCGGTAACCAGCGCAAAAATAAGCGTATTTTTCACTGCAATAGAAAATACTTCATCATCCACCAATAACTTGCGATAATTATCAAAGCCGATAAATTCCGGTGCCTGCAACACGTTGTAATGGGTAAAACTTAACACAATAGAAATGAAAACCGGCAGTACCGTAAAGGTGAAAAAAATAATCAAAAAAGGAGCCATTAGGGCATATCCTGCCTTATATTGCTTCATCAATGCCCATTTTTGATGCCAGTTACTATTCTTCGACATATTTGTTTTCTCACTCCAATCCCAGTTCCTGCCGCTTATTGCGGATTTCCTTATTGATCTTATCGACTTGGTCTAAGATCGTTTCCCGGGCATCTTCATTCGAGTTGATGACCGATTTAATAGCGTTGTCCACACTGCGTCCGACGTAATATCCTCCGGCGACCTCCGGAATGCCTACTACATGCTCCCATTGCTCTGAAATCTGACGGGATACGCTGGAACTCCAACCAAGCTCTTTCATTGCTGAAACATTGGCAGTAGGCCACCGTGCAGATGTACCCTGCAGCGCCTCGATCTCACGACCGTAATTGACCTGCGTATCGACGTCTGTCCACCATTTCAAGAATTCCCAACACGCAGTAGGAGCATCTGCATTCTGAAAGATGACACATCCGGTCAAGGTGCAGGCAACGGAGCGATCAATACTGCCATCCTCTTGTACAGTGCCAGGCATCGGTGCCATCGCCCACAAGCTTTGAATTTCGGGTGCGGCTAATGCCAAAGTGTTATAGAAAGTGTAAGAAGAAACTAACAGCGGCATTTCTCCGGTACGAAACCGGCTGATATCACTGTATGTTTTTGGAAAATTGTATTTTGTATAATACTCCGTCCATTTAATAAAGCTGTTGACGGCTGTAAGCGCATTCAGCACACAATAACCGGATTCATCATAAACACGAGCGCCGCTTTGCAGCAACAGTGCTGCATAAACTGCATTTAAGTTGGTTGCTTGACTTCCTGTAACGGTTGCAGTAGGAGAAGGTAAGCCAATTTCCATGTTTTGCTCTTGAAGCACCGGGATCAGCTTTTGCAGATCATCCCAGGTGTTCGGTACTGAGATATCCAGTTCTTCAAACACATCGGTACGATAGAACAACATCGGAAATACCTGCTGCTCCGGCAGGGCATAGAGCGATTCCCCTGATCGAAACGGCGTTAAAGCGCTTTCGTTAAAACGAGTGCATATTTCCTCACAGTCTTTAAATGAAGCCAGATCATATAACGCACCGCGCAATCCATAATTAATCGGTTGTGCATGATCCATAAACAATGCCACATCCGGACCGTTCTGACTGGAAACTGCCTGCAACAGAATGCTCATATCAACCAATCGAATGTTCAATCCGATGCCGGTTTTTGAAGTAAAGCTGCTGTCCGACAGATTTTTGATAATCATGGACTGATCTCGTCCGACACCGAGCCACAGACTGATTTGTTCGGTCACTTCGGTTTCTCCGCCGATCCCGTCAATCGCATAATAATCTTGTATGAAAGAGATAAAGAACGCCTTGGCACTTGACCAGAGCTTTTGATACCATTTTGCATCCGCAGGCGGCACCTCCGCCCCTTCAGGAGCTAAGGTCATACGATCAATGATCAGCGGCACCTCACTTGCCGAAACTAACCAAGACGAAAGATTGTTCAAATTATCGCTCAGATCATTCAATCGTTCCGGAATGGTATCCGGATATTTGATTAAACTCGTAAGCTGTACGGTCAGACGATCAATATAGGCAGTCTGTTCTCCCTTGCCGCCCATAACCTGCTCCAGAGTTTCGGCAGCCGCCTTCAATTTGGCATTGCAGCTTTCCAAGGTATCAAAAAGATTCGGAATATTGGTTTCCAGGTTATAATCACGTAACGGATCCGGAAAACTGCCTATAATCATTTTGAGCTGACGATAAAGCGTATTAAGTTCCTGTACCACCTCACTAACTGTGGTCAGCGTATCTGCTAATGGTCCAACCACAGCTTCCAGCCGAATGGTATGCGTTTCTCCCGAAGTAAAGTAAAATTTCCACGAGTCGTTTTCCTCACCAAGGGTGATAGATTGCCAATTGAGTTCATACGGTACCGTAAAGCTCTCTGCCTCCGCAAAGGGGACTTCTCCATCTATGTAAAGTCGTCGGCTGGCTCCTGCACCGGATACATAATCCTGTTTCGTGCGCAATGTCAAAGTATACAAGCCGCTTTCCGGAACAGTAAATTCCCACTCGATCCACTGATGACGATATTTCCAAGAGTTGCCTCCAATGCTGTTAAGCAAAATCAATCTTTCATCGAAAGGATCGTTTGCCGGTGAGGTGCGATCCTCAACAGCATATAATGTGGAATGGGATTTGCGTACCGCGTCCTCTCCCTGTATTGTCAAGCTCTGTGATACATCCTGATATCCCGCCGCTTCATATTCTTGTTTAAGCTGAGCATAGTTTTTGATTTCGGGAACCACTAAAAACTCCAATGCGCCGATTGCCATTGGTTCAGCAAGTGATTCCATCGTCAATGTATGCTCACCTTTCGTCAAATAGAAACGTAAACTTTTGTCACTGTACCCTAATTGACTATACAACAAACTCCGCTGCCATTGATGCAGTTCTACCTGTGTCCGTCGATACTCATTGCCGGAGGTTGTATAAATCTTATTTTCTTCTTGATTAACCCAACAACGATTAAAGCGTATATTTTGCGCTTCCCGGTATGGGATTGTACCATCAAGATAGAATACTCGCTCTGCCGCGCTACCCTTTCCCACCGGCATATAATAATCAACCTGTAAATCATATAAGCCTGCCTGCAACACGGTAAATGTCCATGTGATTTTTCCCTCTTCACCGGTTATAACTGCAGTCCGCCCGTCTAATTCCTGCATCTCTGCCTGTATCTCGTCCGAAGCAATGTATCTGCCAATGTCCACAGCAACTGCTGCTTCACTTGGTGCAGAGTTGTATGCGTCGGCGTAATCCCGATAAGACACCGCCGCACCACCCATTTGAGTCACTTCTGCTGCTGTCTTACCGGTCGTCATTCCTACGTTTTCGCCTGCTGCCCGACAGGGAAACACACTGCTACCAATCAGACAGATGCCGATCAGCACGCTGCTAAGGGTTCTACACCATTTCCGCATTTCGACACACTCCCGTTTTTTGTAAACATTTTCACAGGAAAACCGCTTTGTTACATCTGTTCTGTTAATGTTCAAAACAAAGCAGCTTTCCTGAAAAAATTTCAAGAACAAGGGAGAAGTCTTTGACCGCAGACTCTTTTAAGCACAGCCAAAGACTCCTCCGGTTCTCTTTTAGATATAAAATTGTGATAAGTTACGATCCACTGCTGTCTTGGCTCTTCGCGGCGCTATTGAGCGCGTCATCAATCTTCGCCTGAATTTCATTATCTTTCGCTGCCACCGCAGTTGCCGGAGTAGCATTTCCGCTGATAACTTCACAGTAAATACCGTTTGCTATCAAATCTCCCAACGAGCAGGACAAATCCAATGAGGGCTTCACGACGACTTTTTTACTCATCTCAATCAGGAACTCAACATCCTTCATATCGGTATAATTCAAATCAAGCTGTTCTTCTTTATAGTCTTCCAGATTGAACTCATAATAAGCCTTGCCACGGTTTTTATCCCATGTGTTCTGTGCATAAGTCCAGAATGCGACAATATCGGACACAGGGAAATTAGTTTTACTCGGAATCATCCAATAGGTAAAAGATTCCATCAAATTATACAAGGATTGATCGGTGTTAAAATCTGCAATCGGCGCAGTAACAACACCAAAATCGGTCATCCCCAGTTTCTTGAGGCGTGAACCGTTTTGCGCAAAGGTGAACAATGTCTGACCGTCCAAGAAAGCATTTTCGGCATCATCCATTGCCTCAGAGCCTTGAATCCAATCACCGTATACCATCTTATCTTTGGACATATTGGTCAGAAACTCTAAGCACTGCATGTTTTTAGCAGCTTCATCTCCATGTGTGAAACCGTTATAATACTTACCATCCGCCTCATCAAACACAACTGTTTTGACGTTATTTCCGCCACCTAAAACATTATACATATTATACATCGACAAACCATATTTCTGATTTGCTGTATCGGTGGCTGCCAAGCAGTATTCCCGAAATTTGTCCCAAGTCCATTTCCCATTCCGTGCCAACTCCTGAGGATCCTGTAATTTCAGCTCTTTGAGCCGTGTACGGTTATAAAACATGCTCGCAGTAGGAAGCGTCACATTCGCTTTTGGAGTCAACCCATAATAATGATCGCCAAATTTACTTAAATCCATATTCCAATGACTTTTCTCTTCTTCAGACATAGCTTCATAATATTCATCCAATGGCGTTTGGAGCCCCTGACTGATCAAACTGACATGATTCCATGAATGACTCATGACAATATCTGCATAGACAAGACCGGATAAACTTTTGGCTTGGAACTGGCTGAAATGATTCTCTTGGGTGGTAATAACCCATTCTACTTTTACATTAAACTCTTCCAACGCCTGCTGTAATGCATAATAAGCTGCGTCACCGCCCTCGCTCTCCCCTAACTTCGGTTCATAATCCACCCATGAAGCAATGGTTAAGGTTTTCCCTCCAAAATCGACATCGCCGCCTTTTTTTCCTGCATCAGGTGAATCGCCACAGCCGGTCAGTCCCGCTGAAACCGCCAGCATCATTCCAGCAACTATCATCCCGGATAAAAAACGTTTGATCATAAATTTGTTCACCTTCCTTGTATCCGATAATTGTTACTCGTTAGTACCATTTTTCTTTTTTAGGTAAAAGAATACGCCTGCGCCCGCACCGGCAAGCACAATGACCACCACGATCAGCCAGACCCACCATAGACTTGCGCTATCTTTGACCTTTCCGTCGGTAGAATCAGACAATGAAGATACGCTTTCGGAATCAACAGATTCGATCAGTGCCTCTGAAGAACTGTCAGTCGAAGCAATTTCATCAGAAGAAATAACTTCTACCGAGGAAATATCTTTACTTGCAGTCGAATTACCGGAAACCACGGCAGTAGAACTTGTCTTAACAGAAGATGCAGCAGATGATGTGTTAGCAGTTCCGCCATGATTGGATTTCGCCGCCGTGCTTCCACTAAGCGTAAGATGGGAGAATCCAATCCAACTCGGTGTACACTCCAGATAGGTAGCAATTGTTACATAAGCATCTTTAGCACCTTTGGCGGCTGCGCTCAAATCAAAGGAATATTCTTTCTCTGCACTTTCGGGGTATTCTTCCAATTCGGGCTGAGCCGCCACCTTATCCTCTGATGCTGTCCAATTCTCTCGATCAAATTTATAATCATCTTTTTCAACATAAATACGCATCCAAGCGGTTTCTTTGTATTGAGCGGCAGTGCCTTTTACACCGTTGACTTCGCCGTCATACAAACCGATTCTACCAATTAAATCTAACTTCAGCGTTTCAATCGTTTCATTGGAAGGTGCCGAAACTTTATAGGTAACAAAACCAACATAATAACCGTCACCGTTTGCCAAAAGACCTGCCGAACCTTCGTTAGCGGTAAATTTGAAGTGATCTTCTTTAAAAGCACCTATCGATTCCACTCCGCCCCGTTTTGATACATAACCGGAGCGCAGCCCGGTGAAATCCTGATCGATGAATACCGTTGTTTTCGCCGCAAAAACCGAAAAATTGCAAAGTGACAACACAAACACCAATGTCAGTAAACAAACGTTAATACCTTTTTTCATCAATCTATCCCCTTGTGTTGTTTCATTCATTTTTTAATTAATGCTCACTGAACAATTCATAAACAACGATAGTAAAGCGTTTTTCTGTTGTTTATGAATTGGCAAAGTGCAAGGTTTTGATTGTTTTTTTACAAAAACCTTGCACTTTGGCTTTTGATTTCATTCTGAAATCAAAAGCTGTGTTCGCATCAAGAAATGTCTATACGGCGGATAGCCGTTCGAACAAATCAAATTTTTGATTTGTTCAGCAGACATTAATTACCAAGCGTTCTTTTTTTCAAAACAGCTACGGTAACGCCGGCAAATAGCATTATTATAACCACAGTGAGAGGCAGCGCAACACCGGTTTCAGCCGGGCTATCATCTTTTATACTATTGGAAGGAACAGAGGAATTATTATCGGAAGTCTCCTTAGAATTGTTGTTTTCAGAGCTGTTGCTGTCAGAAGAAGCGTTACTGGTTCCCTCTGCCGCCTGAGT
>CAUHFD010000080.1 GCA_959605275.1 uncultured Eubacteriales bacterium
TAAAAATATTGCAATATTGGATGATACGTTTCAAATACGGGAAAATCAATATGTCCAAATTAGGCAGGATAAGATTGTTTATATCGGGGAACAAATGCCGGAAAGCGGCTCGGAAGAAGAATTTGACGGTAAAGACAAACTGATGATACCGGGCATGGTAAATACACATACTCATGTTCCCATGACGCTGTTGCGGGGATACGGTGAGAATCTTCCGTTGGATCGATGGCTGAATGAGCGAATTTTCCCTTATGAGCATCAACTGGATGCGGACAGTGTTTATGATGCGTCTCTTTTGGGAATCGCGGAAATGCTGATGTTTGGGGTGACTTCCTTCACTGAAATGTATGATTTTTGCGGTGACATTGCAAGAGCTGCCTTGGAAAGCGGAATTTGTGCGAATATCAGCAGGGGCGTGCTTTGTTTTGACGATTCCTCCCTTTCGGATTTGCAGTCCTTCCGGGAAAGCAAGGAATTATATAAAAATTGGAATAATACGGGGAACGGCAGAATAAAAGTTGATATGTGCATTCACGGCGAATATACCTCAACGCCAAAAGTGGTATCGGCAATGGCGGAATATGCAAAGTCGCTGGGATGTAATATGCATATTCACTTAGCAGAAACGAAAAAGGAATTTGATGAGTGTATCAGCCGCCACGGAGTGACACCGACAAGATATATGGAAACGATGGGCGTTTTTGATAACCCGACTACGGCGGCGCATTGCGTTTATCTAACCGATGAAGATGTTGCCATTCTTGCTCAAAATCAGGTTACAGCAGCGCATTGTCCGATTAGCAACTTAAAATTGGGCTCGGGCGTGGCGCGGATTGCGGATATGCAGAAACAGGGTGTGAATATTGCGCTCGGGACAGATGGCTGTGCCTCAAACAATAATTTGAACCTGCTGGAAGAAGTGAAGCTTGCTTCTGTTTTGCAGAAAGGAATCACCGGCAATGCGGCAATTTGTCCGCCGGCAGAGATCATGAAATATGCAACCAAAAACGGCGCTGCTGCGCAGGGAAGACCGGATACGGGCTGCATTAAGGTGGGAAACAAAGCTGATTTTTCTGTTTTAAATTGCGATAAGCCCTATTGGTATCCTTCTCATGATAAATTGAATGATTTGGTTTACGCGGCGCAGGGAACCGACGTTATGATGACGGTGGTAAACGGCAAAATTTTGTATCACAACGGAGAATTTCATACGATTGATATCGAAAAAGTAAAGGCAGCAGTCAAACGACATCATAAACAAATTCTTAAAAATTTGGATTAATGATTGTATTTATTGCTAAATAGTGGTATGATAAAAAATATTCGAATTCAAAAAGTTTTAGGTTTATTTTTTGTTATTCCACGACGGATTTGTTTTCCAAATCCTGTTCCATAATAAAAAATATTCGAATTCAAAAAATCAGTCTGTCGAAAAAGGATAAGTAACAGTTCTTTTTTAATTATGTCACGTTGGCGGACATGCGCCGCCGCAGTGACACTTTGAAAGGAAATCAGCGGTGAGCAACGGCAAAGCCGCTTGCGGAGCTGATTTTCGTTGAAAAGGGGGAATCGGGGGAAAAACGCAGAGCAAGGTCTTACCGCAGCGATTGCGTTTGTCCCTCGAGAGCGTTGTCGACTTTGTCGACACGCTCCGGATTTGTTTCTCAAATCCTGTTCCATAATAAAACAAATGATGCTTTTCAGGGGACTTTCATGAATCAAAATTTTTTTAATAATAACAATCTTACCGAATTCATAGGAACTGCGCCGTTAGATACCATCGGATTGGTCATTGCCAGCGTTGATCCGATGCTCCGGACAGAAATGAGCATTGATCCGCAATATCCCGCGCTGGGTTTGATCAGCTCACGTACCGGAGCGGCAGGACAGATCTTGGCAGTAGATGAAGCGGTCAAAGAGACCAATACAGAGGTGCTCTCTATTGATTTGCCCCGGGATACAAAAGGATGGGGCGGTCACGGTAATTTCATCATACTCGGTGCCAAAAACGTTTCGGATGCAAAGCGCGCTGTGGAATCGGCGTTAGAGCATATCAAACGATATGCCGGAGAAGTTCATATTAACGACGCCGGACATTTGGAATTTGCCTATTCTGCCAGTGCCGGAGAAGCTATCAACAAAGCTTTTTCTGTCCCGATTGGACATCCGTTTGGTTTTATGGCAGGTTCCCCTGCTGCCATTGGGTTGGTTATGGCGGATCGTGCCGTAAAAGCCTTTGATGTCAAGATTCTGCAATATCTAACCCCCTCCAAAGGCACCAGCCATTCCAATGAAGTCATTATCGCGTTTACCGGTGACACGTCTGCTGCCAAGGGCGCTGTGTTGTTAGGAAAGCAAATCGGTATGCAGTTATTGACAGCAATGGACAAATCGCCGATTTCTCTTGGCACTCCATATATTTTAGAGTAATAGCAGATGGATATCTTTCCTGTTCTAAAAAACAACCATCCGCCGTATCGCCGGCAGATGGTTGTTTTACGTTTCGATGAAGCTGTATATCAGTAAAATAAATCAGTCTTTTCCAGCGTAAGCTGTTAGTTTTTTTAATCCAATCTATTTTTCATTTACCGCTTTTAATCAGTTTATTCTCACTATTCTGAATCAAATTAAATAAAGAAGATGCCATCTGAGGATAATCGCCCGAAATACTATCAGTCGTCATATACAATTCATCCGTATTCTTTAATGTGTCCGTTCCTTTGACGTTTTCTCCTGATACAATAACCGCCACATTTGCTTCATTAAGCGTCATTTGCGCGGCAGCTTGCGCATTTGCGACTGATTTTGGCAAAGTAAAAAGGGATTGCTGATTTTTAGGATTTGCATTATAAACAATGCGGAACATTCGGTATACGGAAAGCATCAAAAAAGAAGACACCTCAGCAGTTAAAGCCTTGTTTTTTGCCTTTTGCAATAAATCAAATAATATATTTAAAGAATTGGTAATCAGTTTTTTATTCAATACCGGCAAAACACTTCCGCGATACATATTATCTTTTATATTTTCATCTTCATCCGGAATGTCCTCTACTGAAAGTGTTGCACCAGTACGTTCCGGCGATCTTCCCAATAAATAATCACAGGACACACCGTAAAAATCGGCTGCTCGGATAACAAAATCAAGCCCGCATTCGCGAATACCTTTTTCATAATGCGATAACAATGCCTGCGAAATATTCAATTCAGCTGCCGCAAGCTTTTGGCTGATGCCCTTCTCTTTCCTTAATAATGTTAATATTCTTGAAAAATCGGTATTCATAGCATGTCCTCCAAAACAGTTAACGTACAGTAAATTATATCCGATTTCATACCTTTTGTAAAGCATATTTTACAGAAAAAATTTTATCAAAAATTTGTTCATTTTTATTCCAAAAAAACTTTTATGAAAAAATAGTCCGAATGAATTGCAAAATGGCGCAAAACATATTATAATAGTAGTTTAGAATACTCTGATTTTTTCACTGCGTTGCACCGAGGTGTGCATAAACAAAATAAAATAGTACTTCTGAAAATTCAGCCGACAGGCTGATTTGAAATCAATTCTATTTTATATTTTGCATTAGTTAGGATGTGTTTTTATCAAGACTTATAAAATACATTTGATTCGGCATGGTATCACACAAGGAAATTTGGATGGCAAATATGTCGGAATTACCGACTATCCGCTTTGCAAAGACGGCATAGAAGAGCTGGAAGAATTACGGCATGAATATGAATATCCCAAGGTACAAAAAGTCTATACCAGTCCGTTGCTGAGATGCGTTCAGACTGCGGATATCCTGTTTCCCGACATACTGACCGAACCTGTTGATGATATGAAGGAATATAATTTCGGTGCGTTTGAAGACAAGACCATGTTAGAACTGCAAAACAACCCAGATTTTCAAAAATGGCTGGTAGGCGGCATGGTAGACACTCCGGTCGGCGGAGAAGACAAACAGGAATTTTATTTGCGCCTGAAACGCGGATTTGAAAGAATTCTGGCAGATATGATGCAGTTGAAAATTTATGATGCAGCTGTTATTACTCATGGCGGCGTAATCATGGGACTGCTTGCCATGTTCGGTTATCCCAAGCGGAAACCTTTGGACTGGCGGGTAGGAAACGGAAAAGGCTACACCGCATTGATAACCCCTCAAATCTGGGCGGGAGGACAAGTATTTGAAGTATTTGATCCGCTTCCGTACGGTTGTGCCGACGTTGCCTCTTTAACCGGCTACAATATTGTCGAAATTGATAATCGGGAATAGACCGGAAAATATTTGGTCATATTGATAGTTGAATAACTATTAAAAAAGAACAGGATTTGCGTAAAACATGGATATAAGAAAATTAATAAAGAAGGACGCGTGGCTCGCCATGCGCAACAATTGGGGAAAAGCTTTTGCTATTGTTCTTATTTCTTTTTCCTTCCTGATTTTTACGATGCTGATTGAAAAATTGCTGGGCTATGTATTAGATGTTTCCTATTTTATTGATTCCGCTCAAACACCGGCTTTTTATCTGGATGATATCACAAACCTTGGTCCGGCAAGCCTTGCGGTACTCTTTAGTGCTTTAATAATACATCTCCTGATCTATTCCCCCGTTTCTCTTGGTAATAAAAAATGGTATTTAGGACTGGCGGGTGGCAATCCGTTTCCTGTTTCAGCCGTTTTCAGTTATTTTTCCGGTTTTCAAAATTTCTTCAAAGCATTCTGTCTCCGATTTCATTTGTTGATCAGAAAGGCTCTGTTTTGGACACTGATTAACACTCCCGCGATCATCGTTTTTATATTGTTGTGTCTATTAAAATTTTTCGTTGCTTCGCAGGAGCTTTTTATGATACAACTGGCGTTTTCTGTCATTTTTATCTGTCTGTTTCTCCTGTGTCAGCTATTGGCGATTTGTTTTTTACAAAGATATTTTTTAGCGGAATATATTTATGTGTTATATCGCTGCAAAATCAGGGATGCCATTAAAATGTCTGTTCTGATTATGAAAGGGCGTCGGTCGGAAATATTTTCGGTCATCCTTTCTTTTATTCCATATTATATCGTCAATATATTGTGGCTTCCGAGTTTGGCAACCCTTCCGCATATGAATATGGTGTATGCCATTTATGCAAAGTATTTTATAGAGCGCTTTGAGCAACAGAAAAACGGCACTGCCTCTGAAACATCCGGCAATAGCGACGATACTCCGGACGGCAATACCAAACCGATTCCAAACATCAAAGAAATAAAATTTCCGTCGATGTAAAAGAAAAACAAACCATATTTTCTTCTTCCTAAGTTTTAAATTGTATAACAGAAAGGACGTATTTTCCTTGCATACCATAAAAAACGCAAAAAAAGTTGTAATTAAAGTCGGAACCTCTACCCTCGCCCATAAAACCGGCATGCTGAACATCCGCCGCATTGAAAACCTTGTAAAAGTACTTGCCGATCTGCAAAATTCAGGCAGGCAAATCATTCTGGTTTCCTCCGGCGCCATCGGTGTGGGCAGCGGCAAGCTGGGGCTGAAAGAACGCCCGCAGGACACTCCCACTAAACAGGCATGTGCTTCTATCGGTCAATGTGAATTGATGTATGTATATGACAAGCTTTTCTCTCAATATAATCACTGTGTTTCCCAGATACTGCTTACCCGGGACATTATTGAAAACGAAAAACGTACTTCCAATGTAATAAACACGATGAATCGCTTGATTTCTCTGAATGTAATCCCGATTGTAAATGAAAATGACAGTGTGTCGGTGGAAGAAATTGAATTCGGGGATAACGATACATTGTCTGCCATTGTCAGCAAGCTTGCCGATGCAGAAGCATTAGTGATCCTTACGGACATTGATGGTCTGTATGACAAAGATCCCCGTACTCACTCGGATGCCTCACTGATTCCGGTCGTCGAAACAATAGACGAAAGAATTGAATCGTTGGCAGAAGGAAAAGGTTCTACTCTGGGTACAGGCGGTATGATTACGAAAATACAGGCTGCCCGCATGGCGACGCAGGCAAATATTCCGGTACATATTATAAACGGCTCAGATCCCACCGTTTTATATGATCTGTTTGAAGGCAAGCAGGTTGGTACAGTCTTTCCGGTTTAATCAAAGCTTCGCATAGAAATCCACAAAATGCAAGGTTTTAACGATTTGTGATTTCAGAGTGAAATCACAGTCTGCGTTTGCATTATAGACATTGCATTACGAAAGAAAAAAGAAAGGTGGGAAATTTGCATAGCACTGTTATGATACTCAAAGTGCTGTGTATAAACAATATGGATTACATATTATCTCTCGGTCAGAAAGCAAGAAAAGTCAAACGTGAAATTGCCACGGCTTCCGCCAACCGTAAAAATGCGGCGCTGCAAGCAATGGCTGCTGCATTGACAGAAAATACGGATCAGATCATCTCCGCAAACCGTATTGATCTGGATAACGCTGCTGCCAACGGAATGTCGGCGGCAATGCAGGATCGGCTGCGGTTGGATGATAAGCGAATTGCAGCCATGGCATCAGGAGTCATGGAAATCGTAGATTTAGACGATCCTGTCGGCAGAATTGACTGCGGATTTCTTCGTCCGAACGGACTGCGCATCTGCAAAACGAGAGTTCCGCTCGGCGTGATCGGTATTATCTTTGAATCCCGCCCCAATGTTACGGTAGATGCGGCGGCGCTCTGCCTAAAAGCAGGAAATGCCGTGATTCTCCGCGGAGGAAAAGAAGCATTTCATTCCAATCAATGTCTGACCGCTATTATGCGGGAGGCGATTGCAAAATCCGGATTGTCTGCCGACATCATTCAGTTGGTAGAGGACACTTCTCGGGAATCGGCAAACGCAATGATGAAGCTCAACGGTTATCTTGATGTACTGATTCCCCGGGGCGGTCAAGGGTTAATTCAGGCAGTCGTAAAAAACGCCACAGTGCCGGTTATTGAAACCGGAGTTGGAAATTGCCATATTTATGTTGATGAATTTGCCGATATGGAAATGGCTGTCCGTATTGTATTTAATGCGAAAACCAGCCGCCCATCGGTATGTAACGCCGCAGAAAGCGTTCTGGTTCATAAAAATATTGCCGAAAAGTTTCTTCCGCTGATGAAAGCAAAACTGGATGAAAAAAATGTCACATTATATGGCTGTGACAAAACCGCAGCTTTGCTCGGCAGTTCCATCTTACCGGCTGACGAGGAATTGTATGGCACGGAGTTTTTGGACTACACAATGACTGTGAAAGTGGTAGACAGCATGGAGGATGCGATTTCTCATATTGAGCGGTTCGGAACACAGCATTCTGAAGCAATCGTAACAAACAATCTTCAAAATGCGGAGTATTTTACCGCCAACATCGATGCTGCCGCAGTTTATGTGAATGCCTCCACCCGTTTTACCGACGGCGGAGAATTCGGTTTCGGTGCGGAAATCGGTATTTCCACGCAAAAATTGCACGCAAGAGGTCCTATGGGATTAAATGAGCTGACCACGGTCAAATACATTATCAACGGCAACGGACAAATCAGAGAATAATTTGAGATTTATCATTTTTCAGTATCATAGAAAGGGATGATCATAAACATGGACGAAACCTTAAATACTGCTCCGGAAGCCTCGAATCCACAATCAAAGCGAAAAAAGAAGCCGGCTCGCGTATCCCGCCGCGTTGCCGTTTTTGGTACCGTTGTGCTTATTTTTGCGATTATCGGTGTCGTTGCTACCGCAATCGGAATTACGAAAGTAACCACCGATATCATTGACAACAAGAGCCAAAAAGAAATGTTTAAGCGCACTGTTTTTCCTCTGGTAATTCTTGACCCGCCGGCATTTGACTCCATCGACAAATTAGATTCCCGTACCATTTTATCTGCCGGCATTTGGGATTTTATCATGTTTGAGGACAAATCCAAATATGTGAAAGATGACCTGGGAAATATGACTGTTCCCGACGTCGATATTGAAGCGCATATTACCAAAGTATTCGGAAAATCCGCTGTGATTGAACATCAGGAGCTGACTGATTCCGAAATGCAGATATTATATGATCCGGAGGGAAAAGTTTACATGATTCCCTCTGCCGCAAGTATGATGTCCTATGTGCCGCACATTGAAAAAGTTTCCCGCAAAGGCGATGAATACACCGTAACAGTGGGATATGTACCATCTGGACCGGTCTGGGAGGGCGATATTAACGGTCAGAAATATGAGCCGGATGCTGACAAATTCCTAAATTATATCTTAAAGAAGAATGGCAAGGACAGCTATATCATTACTGCCGTAAAGGACTTGCCGGTTGATAACAGCTCCAGCAGTGAGGCCGAATCGGAGGATACTTCTTCCACTGATTCAGATACTTCGGCTTTACCTGAATCATCGGAAGCGGCTTCAAGCGCCTCGGCGGTTTCTTCCGACATTTCGTCTAAATAATATATTGAATAGCGCCGACGCCCTGACTGCAAGAGACCATCTTGTTCGGGGCGTTTATTTCTATCAAAAGAAAGGAAGCAGAAATTGGAACACGAATTTCCCTATTCTGACAATTACAAACGATATTACACTTTAAATTACTATTTTCGGCAAAAATTTCACTCCAAGGTTTTCAAAGTATCCTTAAACGCCGGCTTCACCTGTCCGAACCGAGATGGCACCAAAAGCTTCGGCGGGTGCACCTATTGCTCAGCCGAAGGCAGCGGAGAATTTGCCGGAAATCCGGCTGACGATATCATTTGCCAATTCAACACCGTTCGGGACGCCTTGCTGAAAAAATGGCCGGATGCCTGCTACATCCCGTATTTTCAGGCATTTACCAACACTTATGCGCCTGTTTCGGTGTTAAAAGAACGGTTTGAGCCGGTATTGCATCAGGAGAATGTCGTCGGTTTAAGTCTTGCCACCCGCGCTGATTGTCTGGAGGATGACGTGGTAGACTATCTTTCGGAACTAAATCAACGAACCTGTCTGAATGTGGAATTGGGTTTGCAAACCATTCACGATATCACCGCCGTAAAAATCAACCGTCAGCACAGTTATGCGGAATTTTTAGATGGATTTGAACGCCTGAAAGCACGGAATATTCCGATATGCGTCCATCTAATTAACGGATTGCCCGGTGAAAGCAGGGATATGATGCTGCAAACCGCCAAAGAGGTAGGTAGGCTAAAACCACACAGCGTCAAAATCCATCTTTTGCACGTTTTGGATGGTACGCCGATCGCAGAGGATTACAAACAAGGTAAATTCGATGTTCTTTCTTTACCCGAATATGTATCCATTGTCTGCGATCAATTAGAGCTACTGCCAGCCAATACCGTTATTCAACGGATTACCGGAGACGGCGACCGGGAAAAGCTGATTGCTCCTCTTTGGAGTCTGAAAAAGCTGGTAGTTATGAATGAAATCGATAAAGAACTGAAACGACGCAATTCCTTTCAGGGAAAATATGCGAAATAATAATATCTGCCGAACAACCCTTTTATTTGTTCGGCAGATATTATTATTTACTGTTATCTTGACGCAAAAACCCGTTAATCCCAGAAAAGGTCATGATGCTTACCGTTTTAGACAGTTGTTCGATGGATTCTGCCCTGTCAGAATTAAACCAACTTTGATAAACCGACAACATTCCGGAAATCATATAATTGACGACAATATTCAATTGTGAATCTTCTATCTCTGTCTGACTCAAAAACGACGTCTTCATTCTATCCTTGAGTGCAACATACAGCTTTTGCATCAAATTTGCATTGTGATTCATTTTCATCAATCGGCTGTAAAAATCAAAGTCCTGATTAATGATGTCGGTTAATTTTTCAAAGATCCCATATGGATTCTGCATTTCCTGCTTAAAATCAATGTTGCTTAATACACTATCAAACGCCAATACCAGCTCATTTTCAATTTCGTTTACAATATCATAAACACTGTTATAATAATTGTAAAATGTTTTTCGGTTAACGTCGGCAGTTTCCGCAATATCTTTGACTGTTATTTCCGAAATCTCTTTTTCCGCCATTAGCTCTGCAAAAGCATTCTTGATTGCTTTTTTTGTTCTTGCAACCCGACGGTCTGGCTTATGTGCTGTGTTTTCCACCGACTATCCTTCTTTCAAAATGTAACAAGTGTGGCATTTTACCCATTTTACGAGCAGAATGTCCATTGACGTTATTCTACTACTGTATTATAATATACACATGTGGTAAAAGTCAAGAAAAATGCTGCAATATTCTGAATATCATAAAATACATCTGATTCTATCATACAACACAGACTGTAAAATAAGTTTGAAAGGAATCTCCATAAAAATGAAAACGCTTATTTTGTCTTGTCATACCGGAGAGGGACATAACAGCGCAGCTGATGCCATTTATGAAGAACTGTTGAGCCAGGGTGAGGACTGCAAAGTTGTAGACGCTTTAATTTTCAGCGGAAAAAAGCCCAATGAAATTGTTACTTCCTCCTACAATTCCTTAATCGTAAAAGCACCTAATGTATTTGGTTGGATATATAAAGCTGGTGATTTATACCGTTCTACTAAACTTACTTCCCCGGTTTATTATGCCAATACCCTTTATGCAAAAAATTTGTTAGAATATATTAAAGAAAATCAGTTCGATGCCATTATCTGTACCCATCTTTTTCCGATGGAAGCGTTGACTTATTTAAAAAGGAAACATGAATTGCAAATAAAATGTTACGGCGTTTTAACCGATTATACCTGTATTCCCTTTTTTGAGGAAACTGACTTAGACTGCTATTTTCTTCCCCATCGAGATTTGATACCCGAATGTACAGAAAAAGGGATGAGAAAAGACCGACTGATTGCCGCCGGAAT
>CAUHFD010000081.1 GCA_959605275.1 uncultured Eubacteriales bacterium
GCTCATCTCATCGTTTCTCTTTTATTTCTTTACCCCAACTATTGACATTGAGCCAGAAAAAATCCTATGGAGTTTATACCCCATAGGATTTTTTATATAGAGAACTTTATTTGCTTTCTTTAATAGCAGCCTGTGCAGCAGCCAGACGAGCAATCGGAACACGGAAAGGAGAACAGGAAACATAGTTCAAACCAACTCTGTGGCAGAATTCCACAGTAGAAGGATCTCCGCCATGCTCACCGCAGATACCGAGTTTGATGTCGGGGCGGGTCTGTCTTCCGAGATCAGCAGCCATTTTTACCAGTTTGCCTACGCCGACCTGATCCAATTTAGCGAACGGATCGTTCTCATAAATTTTCTTATCATAGTAAGCGTTTAAGAATTTGCCCGCATCATCACGGCTGAAGCCGAAAGTCATCTGAGTCAAATCATTGGTACCAAAGCTGAAGAATTCAGCCTCTTTTGCAATCTCATCCGCCGTCAAAGCAGCACGCGGAATTTCGATCATGGTGCCAACTTTGTAGGTCAGCTTTTCGTTGCTTGCAGCAATGACTTCGTCCGCTGTTTTTACAACGATGCTCTTTACATAAGCAAGCTCTTTGACTTCGCCGACTAACGGAATCATGATCTCCGGAACGATATCCCAATCCGGATGAGCTTTTTTCACATTCAAAGCAGCTTTGATAACTGCTCTGGTCTGCATTGCAGCGATTTCAGGGTAGGTGACTGCCAAACGGCATCCGCGGTGACCCATCATCGGGTTAAATTCATGCAGAGAAGCAATGATTGCTTTGATATCAGCAACACTCTTGCCCTGTGTTTTAGCAAGCAGTTCGATATCTTTTTCTTCAGTAGGAACGAATTCATGAAGCGGCGGATCGAGGAAACGGATGGTAACCGGGTTACCTTCCATTGCTTCATATAATTTTTCAAAGTCGCCCTGCTGCATCGGCTCCAGTTTTGCGAGAGCAGCTTCACGCTGTTCAACAGTATCGGAGCAGATCATTTCACGGATAGCCGGAATTCTGTCTTCTTCAAAGAACATATGCTCGGTACGGCACAGACCAATACCTTCTGCTCCCAGTTCACGAGCCTTCTGTGCGTCAGCCGGTGTATCTGCATTGGTACGAACCTTCAGATTTCTGTACTTATCTGCCCAGCTCATAACACGACCGAAGGTACCAGCGATTGAAGCATCAACGGTCGGGATGATACCGTCATAGATATTACCGGTAGAACCGTCGAGAGAAATATAATCACCTTCGACATAAGTCTTGCCGGCAAGCTCAAATTTCTTGTTTTCTTCATCCATGTTAATTTCGGAACAACCGGATACACAACAGGTGCCCATACCACGTGCAACAACAGCAGCGTGAGAGGTCATACCGCCGCGAACGGTCAGGATACCCTGAGCAGCTTTCATGCCTTCGATGTCCTCAGGAGAAGTTTCCAAACGAACCAATACAACTTTTTCGCCCTTAGCAGCCCATTCTTTTGCATCTTCAGCAGTGAAAACAATGCGTCCGCAAGCAGCACCGGGGGAAGCAGCTAAAGCTTTTGCAACCGGAACGGCAGCTTTCAGTTTAGCAGCGTCAAATTGAGGGTGGAGAAGCATGTCCAAAGTTCTCGGATCGATCATGGCAACAGCTTCTTTGTCAGAGATCATGCCTTCGTCAACTAAATCGCAAGCGATTTTCAGAGCAGCGGAAGCGGTACGCTTGCCGTTACGAGTTTGCAGCATGAACAGTTTTCTGTCCTCAATGGTGAATTCCATATCCTGCATATCGCGGTAATGGTTTTCTAAGGTATGGCAGATTTCTACAAACTGATTGTAAACTTCCGGCATAACTTCTTGCAGCTGAGCGATCGGCTGAGGAGTACGAACGCCGGCAACAACGTCTTCGCCCTGTGCGTTCATCAAGAACTCACCGAACAATTTCTTTTCACCGGTTGCAGGGTTGCGGGTAAACGCAACGCCGGTACCGGAAGTGTCGCCGAGGTTACCGAATGCCATCATCTGAACGTTAACAGCGGTACCCCAAGAATAAGGAATATCGTTGTCACGACGGTAAATGTTTGCACGTGGGTTGTCCCAAGAACGGAAAACCGCTTTGATGGCGCCCATCAGCTGTTCTTTCGGATCGGTCGGGAAATCTTCACCGATTTTGGATTTGTATTCTGCTTTAAACTGAGAAGCAAGTTCTTTCAGATCATCAGCAGTCAAATCGACGTCCTGTGTTACGCCTTTTTTCTCTTTCATTTTGTCAATGAGCTGTTCGAAATACTTTTTGCCGACTTCCATAACAACGTCGGAGTACATTTGAATAAATCTTCTGTAGCAGTCCCAAGCCCAACGAGGATTGTTGGATTTCTTTGCCATAACGTCAACAACGTCTTCGTTCAGACCGAGGTTCAGAATAGTGTCCATCATACCCGGCATAGATGCACGAGCACCGGAACGAACGGAAACTAAAAGCGGATTTTCTTTATCTCCGAATTTTTTGCCGGTGATTTCTTCCATTTTTTCAACGTATTCCATGATTTCGGCTTGAATCTCATCATTGATTTTGCGACCGTCCTCATAGTATTTGGTACATGCCTCCGTTGAAATGGTGAAACCTTGCGGAACAGGGAGACCGAGATTGGTCATTTCAGCGAGGTTTGCACCTTTTCCGCCGAGCAGTTCGCGCATTGAGCCATTACCTTCGCTAAAGAGG
Organism: uncultured Eubacteriales bacterium; assembly: GCA_959605275.1. GTDB lineage: Bacteria > Bacillota > Clostridia > Oscillospirales > Ruminococcaceae > HGM13222. Next base: position 2,718 of record CAUHFD010000081.1, read on the forward strand.
TAAACATACTTTTTGCTCAAATTAATCATCCTCCAAAAATAATATACATACATAATGAAAGCCTGCAAGGACAGTTGCAAGCAATAATCGATGTATGTTGCCTAGTGTGATCTTTAGGCTTGATTACTATTATAGCAAAGTATTCCTTTTTTTTCTATATATTTATCAATTTTTTTTATAAAATTCACGTTTTTCAATCATATTCATTGAATTTTGCTATAAGTGCTTGCAAAAGTTGTATAAAATTGTAATAATATATATAAAGAAAATAACGAATAATCAAGGGCTGATCCGTTGTTTTTCCTTTTTTATAAAGGGCATTTTGATGAGGAGGTTTTTTATTTGAAAAACTGTGTCGTAATTTTAGCTGCCGGTGACGGAAAACGGATGAAATCAGAAAAACCCAAGGTGTTATGTGAAGTGCTGTTCCAGCCGATGCTCCGCTGGGTAATAAATGCTTGTGAAAAATCCGAGGCAGGAGATATTTGCATTGTAAAAGGAAAAGGTGCTGAACAGATTGATGCTTTTCTAGAAGGAAAGTATCAGACCGTCATGCAGCAGGAACGTTTGGGCACCGGACATGCCGTTATGCAGGCAGTGGATTTCATCAAAGAGCATGTCGGGGGACATCTTTTGGTGTTGTGCGGCGACGCTCCTTTTGTCGATGAAATGACCATCAGAGAAGCTTATCAGCAGCATATTGCTCAGAAAAATTCCGCGACGGTTATTACAGCCGAGTTGGATGAGCCGAAAGGATACGGAAGAATGCTGCGTGCCGATGACAGCATTATTGGCATTGTAGAGGAAAAAGATGCAACCGACCGGGAAAAAATGATTAAAGAAGTAAATTCCGGAGCATATTGGTTTTGTATCGAGGATATGCTGGCGGTCGCCGATCGGTTGACGAATGATAACAATCAAAAAGAATATTATTTAACGCAGTTTGTACCGCTGCTGATTGCGGCAGGAAAACGAGTAGGCGGTTTTTTGGCAGCAACAGATAGCATTGTGCAGGGTGCCAATGATCGCGCCGGGCTGCTGAATTTGAACCGAATAGCAGCAGAAAAGATCATACAAAAGCATATGGCAAACGGCGTATCCTTCTTGTCAACGGACGGTATATTGATTATGCCGGAGGTTACCATTGGGCAAGATACTGTCATTTTACCGGGCACGATTTTGAAAGGAAATACAAAAATCGGAAACGGAAGTGTGATTGGACCAAATTCATTGGTAGAGGATTCGGTGATCGGAAACGATACGGTGTTTAATGCAAGCCAATGTTACCAGTCTAAAATTCATGATCACGTCAAAATCGGTCCGTTTTGTCATATCCGTCCAAACTCTGAAATTTTGGATCATGTTAAAATCGGTGATTTTGTCGAAGTAAAAAATTCTACGATTGGAGAATATACCGCCGTTTCTCATTTGACTTATGTCGGGGATAGTGATGTAGGCAAGAATGTCAACTTCGGCTGCGGAGTGGTAACGGTCAATTATGACGGCGTGAATAAGCATCGCTCGGTGATTGAGGACAACGCTTTCATCGGATGCAATACCAACTTGGTTTCTCCGGTGCGGATTGGAAACGGCGCTTATACCGCCGCAGGCTCCACCATTACCGACGATGTTCCGGCGGATGCTTTAGGCATTGCCAGAGCGCGCCAGACCAATAAAGAAGGCTTTGCTGCCAAAAAATTAGAGGGCAGAAAAAGAAAACTGTAATCCTAAACCTCTGTAAACAAAACACTTGACATGAAATAAAAACTATGATAAAGTTAACTCATAATGGCTGTGATAAGAAAAAGTAGCATTCTCTTTCACCCTCAGAGAGCGTTTGGCGGGTGTAAAAACGCGGGAAAGATTCTGTGAAATACATCTTGGAGCTGCAAGTCTGAACCTTTTGAAGTAGGATTTGTCGGGTACGCCCGTTAAAGCGTTATTCGTATACTTTGTACGAAATGAGGCTGTTGTCCGCAAGGCGGCAGTAAACCAGAGGTGGTACCGCGAAAAAATTTCGCCCTCTGTCTGCGAAAACAGGCAGAGGGCTTTTTGCATACCCAAACAAGAAAAAGGAGAAATGAAAATGACCGTATTTGAAGAACTGAAACGCAGGGGATTAATTGCCCAAACCACAAATGAAGAAGAAATCCAAAAGCTGTTTGACAATGAACCGGTAACCTTTTATATCGGATTTGATGCAACAGCAGACAGTCTGCATGTCGGACACTTTTTACAGCTTGTCATCATGAAACGCTTGCAGATGGCGGGACACAGACCGATTGCGCTGCTCGGAACAGGCACAACCATGATTGGTGATCCGACCGGCAAGACCGATATGAGAAAAATGCTGACGCCCGAGGAGATCAATCATAATGCAGAGTGTTTCCGTCGCCAGATGGAGAAATTTATTGATTTCAGCGACGGCAAAGCGTTGCTCGTCCGTAACGGCGACTGGCTTTTGAACATGAATTACATCGAGTTCCTGCGGGATGTCGGCGTGCATTTTTCGGTGAACCGTATGCTGACTGCGGAGTGCTTCAAATCCCGGATGGAGCGGGGTCTGAGCTTTTTGGAATTCAACTATATGCTGATGCAAAGCTATGATTTTCTCCATTTATATAACGAACTCGGCTGTAAAGTAGAGCTGGGTGGGGACGACCAGTGGTCCAATATTATCAACGGCGTGGATTTGGTAAGAAGAGTAAAGCAGGAAACGGTATACGGTATGACCTTTACTTTGCTCACCACAAAGGAAGGCAAGAAAATGGGAAAAACCGAAAAGGGTGCTTTGTGGCTTGACCCCGAAAAGACTTCTCCGTATGAATTTTTCCAATATTGGAGAAATGTAGGAGATGATGATGTCATCAATTGTCTGAAACTGCTGACCTTTGTGCCGATTGAGGAAATTGAAGCAATGGAAAAATGGGAAGGCAGCGAGTTGAACAAAGCCAAAGAAATCCTTGCTTTTGAGGTCACCAAGATGGTGCACGGCGAAGAAGAAGCAAATAAGTCTCTGAAGGCTGCGAAAGAGATTTTCCTGTCCGGCGGCGTATCGGCTGATATGCCTTCTACACAATTATCGGAGGAAGATTTTACCGATGGGAAAATCGGCTTATTGAATTTGCTGGTAAAAACGGGACTCTGCTCCTCCAACGGAGATGCCAGACGTTTGGTGCAGCAGGGCGGTGTGCTGGTCGATGACGAAAAAATCACCGAGCCGTCATTTGCATTAACAACCGAAATGTTTGCGAAAGGTCACATTATTGTAAAAAAAGGGAAAAAGACATTTCATAAAGTGGTGTTATATTAATAGGTGCGGTAAAATATCGGACTGTTTCGGATTGACGGTATTTGCATGTCGGCGGATAGCATCTTGCAATCATGTCGAAAATCATGTATAATATGATGCGATGGGTGAATGAACAAAACATTTCATTGATCCGCAGGAAAGCCTAAGAAAGGTATGATTAATGGTTATGTATCAAATCGTAGAAAAAAGACAACTCAATGATACGGTTGTGCTGATGAAAGTTGCAGCCCCGTTTATTGCCAAAAAAGCAAAACCGGGACAATTTATTATTTTCAGAGTGAATGAACACGGAGAACGGATTCCGTTAACAATTGCGGATTATGACCGCGAGGCAGGAACGATTACCATTATCTTTCAGATTGTCGGCAGGGGAACCCAGGAGCTTGCCGCGCTGAATCAAGGTGATTCTATTTTGGATTTTGTCGGACCGCTTGGCAAGCCTTCCGAATTCGAGAATGTGAAAAAGGTTGCGGTCATCGGCGGCGGCGTGGGATGTGCGATTGCGTATCCGCAGGCAAAATATCTGCATTCGATCGGTGTAGATGTTGACCTGATCGCCGGATTCAGAAACAAGGATATCGTGATTTTGGAAGAGGAAATGAAAGCGGCTTCCAATCGTCTTATCCTGACCACTGATGATGGTTCTTACGGCAAAAAAGGATTTGTGACCAATGCCCTTCAGGAATTAATCGACGAAGGAAATCAATATGATATGGTAGTGGCAATCGGACCGGTGCCGATGATGAAATTTGTTTGCGCGGTAACAAAACCCTATGGAATTAAAACAGTGGTTTCTCTGAATCCGATCATGATAGATGGCACCGGAATGTGCGGCGGCTGCCGGGTGACGGTTGGCGGCGAAATTAAATTTGCTTGTGTAGACGGTCCCGATTTTGACGGACATTTGGTCGATTTTGATGAATTGATGAAGAGAAACACGATTTATAAAAACCAGGAGCATAATGCTGCTGTACATCAATGCAGATTGTATAAAGGAGCCAAAGAGAACAATGCCTAACATGTCACTGAAAAAAGTCCCGATGCCGGTGCAGGATCCGCAGGTGCGCGCCCGAAATTTCCAGGAGGTCGTATTGGGATATGATGAAATCATGGCGGTGGAGGAAGCAACCCGCTGTTTGAATTGTAAACATAAACCCTGTGTCAGAGGGTGTCCGGTCAATGTACGCATACCGGAGTTTATTGCGCAGGTGGCAGCCGGTAATTTTGAAGAAGCGTATCAGATTATTACCTCAACGAATGCGCTTCCGGCGGTATGTGGGCGTGTATGTCCGCAAGAAAATCAGTGTGAACAAAAATGTGTCCGCGGCATCAAAGGAGAACCGGTCGGAATCGGTCGCTTAGAGCGTTTTGTCGCCGACTGGCATATGAGCCATAATACCGAAAAGGCGAAACCGGTACAGAGTAACGGTCATAAAGTTGCAGTAGTCGGATCCGGACCTGCAGGACTATCCTGCGCGGGAGATTTGGCAAAGAAAGGATACGAAGTTACTGTCTTTGAGGCGTTCCATACAGCTGGCGGCGTGTTGTCCTACGGTATCCCCGAATTCCGTTTGCCGAAGTCAATTGTGAAGTCGGAAGTTCAGAAATTGGAAGAGATCGGTGTTACCATGATGACCAATATGGTAATCGGTAAGGTACTGTCGGTGGACGAGCTGTTCGAGATGGGATTCGAAGCGGTATTTGTCGGTTCGGGTGCCGGTTTGCCTCGTTTTATGGGAATCGAAGGAGAGGCTCTGATCGGCGTTTATTCGGCAAATGAGTTTTTGACCCGTGTTAATTTGATGAAAGCATATAAGGCGGATTACGATACGCCGATCAAGGAGAACAAGGCAGTTGCAGTAGTCGGAGGCGGCAACGTTGCCATGGATGCTGCAAGATGTGCGATGCGGCTCGGCGCAGAAAAGGTATATATTGTTTATCGTCGTTCTGAAGAAGAAATGCCTGCTCGTTTAGAGGAAGTGGAACATGCCAAAGAAGAAGGAATCGAGTTCCGTTTTCTGACCAATCCGGTTCGGATTTTGGGAGATGAAAACGGTGTGGTAAGCGGTATGGAATGTGTCGAAATGGAGCTTGGGGAGCCGGACGATTCCGGGCGCAGAAGACCGATTGAGAAACAAGGCTCCAATTTTGTATTGCCGGTTGACTGTGTGATTATGTCGATCGGAACTTCACCGAATCCGCTGATTCGTACCACTACGACCGGGATTGAAGCAAACAAACGCGGCTGTCTGGTGGTAGACGAAGAAATGATGACGACTCGTGAGGGCGTATATGCGGGCGGTGATGCCGTTACCGGTGCTGCCACGGTTATCTTGGCAATGGGTGCCGGTAAAAAAGCGGCTGCATCTATTGACGAGTTTATCAAGAGCAAATAAACAATTTGTTAATTTTACCGGATTTACTTGTAAGTTACCAAAAGACAGGGTATAATTTTATTAATTGGTTTATATTGTCAAAATAAACGAACAAACAAAATAGCCTGATAACGGCGGAATGGTGGAAGTAAAGTATGAATTTAGCATTTTTAGCTGCAAGCACAGCGGCATCCGGTCAACAAACAAGCGGCGGTTGGCTGGCATTATTGGTTCAGCTTGTCCCGTTGGCACTGATTTTTGTGGTGTTCTATTTCTTGTTGATCAGACCGCAGAAAAAACGGGAGAAAGAGACCCAGAATATGAGAAACAATATTCAGGTTGGGGATGAAATTGTTACAGTCGGCGGCATTATTGGACGTGTTGTTATCATCAAAGAAGATAATGTGGTGATCGAGACCGGTAATGACAGAAGCAAGGTCAGAATCAAACGCTGGGCGATTCAGTCGAATGAAACCGTACATGATGATGTTGAAATGGATGTCAAATAAAATGTAATCACATGAGCCCCACAGGAAAATCACACTTGTTTTTCCTGTGGGGTAATACTATTATAATGGCAGAATGTTGTCTCTCGGCTTTTGGATATTATACGGAAAAGAGGCGTGTTCCTCATGAAAAAGAAAATTACTTTGATTGGAATTCCTGCTCTTTTTGTGCTCCTCCTTCTGATTCTGCTGGCAACATCGCTGCGCAGTTGTAGCCTTTGTTATAACGAGAGCATCACTTCCCATAACCCGTCGGTATTTTGTAATAAAATCGGCAGGCGCAGTTTTGTCGGTTCTTACGAGTGGGATGGCAGGGAGGATAGCAAGACGATTGCCGTACCAGATGACTGCGACGGGATTCCGGTCACGCAGATAGGCGGCTACTACGGCACAGGAGTTCCCACCCCCTTTTGCATTATTTTGCCGGATGACTATTGGAATGGAGACAGTGTTTATGGAGAGCATCCCGATATGTTCGACATTTCGGAGCCGTATACCATAGAAGATATCGTTTTTACTTTGCAAATCGGAAAAAATATATCAAAAGTAGAAAATGTGAGTAGCGGCTATTATCCTTTGTCCAATGCAGACGGCAGTATCACTTTTTTCCGTCCGGTTGTTAACGTAGTTTGCTCCGAAGACAATAAAACCTTTTATTCATCCAACGGAAAGCTGTATCATCGCACAGACAATCAGCTTATCACTGAATTTAATTATGCTTCTGACAACTGACGAGATCCGGTGAGACTTGTTCCTGGTTTAGCGGCTTTATTTAATGCTTACTAAACAAATCAAATTTTTGATTTGTTCAGTAGACATTATTTATTTTCATATTTTTTCTCTGTATTACATATATTTTATTAAACGGCAAAATTAGTAATATGGAGGTAATGCAATGCGTATGCAGACCATAGAATCATCTGGAACCTCTCGCTATATAAAGTCTTTTTTATTCGGGCAATTGTTCGGTGTTATCGCTTTGTTTGTCAGTTATATTATATTTGCGGTAGTGGTCACTGCCATTGATCTGCCCGCGTTTGCATTGAACCTCCTGGTCATAGTCGGACTGGGAATCGCGGGACTGGTGTCCGGATATTTTTCAGCGAAAGCCGTCGGGAACAAAGGATTGGTAATCGGCTTTATCAGCGGAATGATTATGTCATTGCTTTTTTTATTATTGTCAGTTCTGCTTTTTTCTTGTAAATTTAACTGGATGTTGGGGATTAAATTAATTGTGATAGGAATTTGTGCAATATTTGGTGGAATTTTTGGCGTTAACAGCAAAAAAAGACATAGATAGTTGAAAAATAATCTGTACTGTGATATAATGTTTTAAAGACTAAGGTCTTCCGATAAGATAAGTTTGATACATAAGGAGATTGTTGTGATGAAACATATTAAAACATTGAACAAATCAAATCTGAAAAAATCTGCTGCACACGGCGGATGCGGCGAGTGCCAGGCTTCCTGCCAATCTGCTTGCAAAACAAGCTGCACAGTTGCCAATCAGAAATGTGAGCATGCTGACAACAAATAATGCTTGGTTTTATGATTCAATGACATTAAGTTGCCTGTAATATCATTATTACAGGCAACTTTCATTGTCTAATCAATTCAGGATAATAAAGGAGTTTAAAAATATGATACACCAGTCTCGGTTAAATGGCTCCAATATTGTGCTTGACATTATCAGCGGCGGTG